>JAYTTR010000173.1:0-8833 GCA_043744935.1 Gemmatimonadaceae bacterium | reverse complement strand
GATAACCATCTTTGTGGAATCGCTGTACGAGATTGAGTCGCCAACAAGAATTGTTTCGTCGCGCTTGACCGCCGCAGGCTTTCCCTTGATGTACAGCTCCTTCGTCACGGCGTCGAAACGCACGCTCCGCCCTTGGTACTGCACGGAGTTGTACCCTTTGCGCTGCATCAACTCCGTCATCGCCGAGTCGGGCGCCTCGAAGTCCACCAGCAGCCGATCCTTGCTCAGCTTCTTTGCCGCTGTGTCTTGCGCCTGTCCCGGCGCGGTGCGCGAGGGCTGCCGAGTTGGTCGCTGCGCTTGCACCGACGAAGCGATCAGCGTCACCAGCATGCCCGCAACGCGGCAGGCATTCCTCACACGTCTCACGCGAGTTCGAGCGCGTCCTGCGCGGCGATCCGTCGCTCGCGGCGCTTCCAAATGAGGCGCGACAGGATGATCGAAATTTCGTACAAGAAATACAGAGGCGCTGTCAGCGCGAAGAGCGATGTTGGATCTTGACCAGGCGTGATCAGCGCCGCGGCGATGATGCAGCCGACAAACGCGTGCCGACGATACTTTGCCAAAAACTGATATTTGACGAGACCGAGCGCGGACAACAATACGATCACGATTGGTAATTCGAAAATCGCGCCGAAGGCGAAACACATGGCCATCACGAAGCCCGCGTACTCATGTACCGTAGGTGTGATCTCGGCCGAGTTGCTTTGGAAGCTGTAAAAAAACTGCAGCGTAACTGGCAACACAAAGAAATACGCGAGTGCCATTCCGCACAGAAACAGCAACGCCGCGCCCACGAGGGTTGGGATGACAACCTTCTTCTCGTGTTTGTAGAGCGCAGGCGACAGAAAGCCCCAGATCTGCCACACGATCACCGGCGATGCCGCAATCAATCCGAGGGCGATAGAGGCATCCATGACGATGTCGAAGAGATCGCTCGGATGTGTAACCATCAATTTGCGGTTCAAAAACGGTTGAACCGGCCGAGCAAGCAGTCCGATCACGTCGATCTTCTGGCTGACCAATAGTGCAAACGCAACGCCCACGCCGACCGCGACGGCGATGGCAATGCGGAATAACCGCCAGCGCAATTCCTCGAGGTGATCGAGGAAGGGCATCTCAGAGTGCGTTGGTGCAGCCATCGTTGGGCGAGAAATCGGGTTGACGCGAGGAGCTGCGCGTTAACGCTGCTTAAGGCGATCGGCGGCAAACCCTGCTTCCGGGCTGCGCGGATATTTGGAGAGCACCAACGTGTATAGCTCACGGGCACGAACGGTGTTCCCCTGTTTCGCGAAGAGCTCGGCGCGTTTGTACAGCGACGACGCAGCGAATGGTGAGTCAGGGTGCGTTTGTACGACCGCAGCGTAGGCAGCGTCTGCCGAACCCACGTTGTTTTCTCGCTCGAAGGACACAGCCACCCAATACCGCGCTTCAGCTAAATTTTCAAACGTTGGATACGACTTGATCAAGTTCAACAGCTCCGCACGGCCAGTGGAAAGGCTTCCGCCGCGGATGAGATCCAGTCCACGTGAATACATCACGTTGGGACCCATCTCCGGTGCTTGTACGGGGAAGGATTCGACAGTGCCGCTTCCCACTGGCGGGACAGGCGCTGCGGACGGCGACGGTAGCGGGGCAGAGGCGCGCTCTTCAAGCGCGCTCCGCATTTTTGCGATGGTGGCCGCGCTCTGACCGAGCAACGTTTGAAGCACGAGCAATTGCTCCTTGACGGCCCGCATCTCGCCGCGCACGTCTCCCTGCAAGGACACCGTACGGCTGCTGATGAGCGCAACGGAATCGCTCACGGTCCGCAGCAGTTTCACCGCGGCCGCGAGCGCGTCTTTCTGTTCGGTATCGTTCCGGACCAACTCTGTGCGGAGCGCAGCGACATCACTTTGCACGATACGCACGTCGCTCCGTGTGGCAAAGCAAGCGCCCAACGTCGAAAGGAGCACGAGGGGAACTCTCCGACACACGCGGGCAACGCGCGTACACGTCTGCATCACGGAGCGCGCAATTGGTCGCCACCAGCGATGATCTCGAACTCATCGCGACGGTTCTTCGCCCACGCCTCTTCGGTGCTGCCCTGCACGTCCGGACGCTCGCGACCGAACGACGTGGTCTCGATGCGCGTTGCATCGACGCCGCGGTCCGTGAGGTAACGCTTTGCGGCTTCAGCGCGACGACGTCCTAACGAAATGTTGTATTCATCGCTGCCGCGTTCATCCGTGTGCCCGGCAATGCGAATGCGCAATTGTTTGTTGGCGTTGAGCAATGGAATTTTTGCGTCGAGCGACGCACGCGCATCGTCACGCAGCTCGTCGACATCGTACTCGAAGTAAATCTTTTCGAGTATCTTCGCCCGCGCCATCGCAATGCGCTCTCGCTCCGCGATTGCGGGATCAACTGGCGTGGCCGTTGGCGCAGGATTGGTCCGCGCTGGCGGTGCGGCTGGCGCGGTGACAGGCGCCGCAGTTGGCGTTGGAGCGACAACCGGCTTTTTTTTGCACGCGGCGAACACAAGCGGAGCAGCGACCAGCAACAACGTCAGACGAGACGGACGGGTCATGTCGAATGACTCCAAAGCTCAGGGTGGTAAAGACGCGAAATACTCAGGGAGACAACCGCGGAGACCACGCCGACAATCGCGCACTCGAGCCGCGCGTAAGCGAACGTGTTCGTCCCGATTCGATATCAACAACCCACAACTGCCGAATGCTGCTACGGTTTGATGTAAAGACCAAGTGCCTCGCGTCCGGCGCCCAGCTGGGGTCTTCGTTCTTCCCCTCGGTGGTTACCAGTTTCATCGACTGATCCTTGAGACCGACGGTCATGATCTGACCGGCTGTCCCATTCAACGAACTGAACGCCACCATCTGCCCGTTGGGCGACCAATCTGGCGAAACACGAAAGTTCCGGTCACCAAACGCACCCGAAGTGAGCAGTTCCTGATTCGTCCCGTCGAGATCGGAAATATACACTTCGTTATGGCCCGAGCGGTCGGAGGAAAACGCGAGTCGCTGTCCATCCGGACTGAATGATGGGCCTAAGTTCGCACGGCCATTTCCCACTGTGATTCGACGCGGTGTCCCACCGTCAATGGGCACGCTGTAGATGTCCGTGCCACCCTCGGCGTCCCGTGCAAAGACCACCGTTCGCCCGTCAGGCGAGACAGCCGGCGAGAAATCGTGATCATTGCGCGACGACGTGAGCGTCCGCTGTGCGCCAGTGCCGAGGTCCGTGACCAATAACAGATTCTGCACCGCGCTCATCACGTTATAGACCAGTGATCGCCCGTTTGGCGTCCATGCCGCGGAAAGGCCAGACGGTGTGACCGCGTGTGCATTGGCACCGTCGCTGTCGATCAACCAAATGCGATTGTCGCGCGAGAACGCAATTTGTGTTTGCGCGATGCCGCGCTGCCCCAAAATCCATTCTTCGATGCCATCCGCAACTCCGTGCACCGCCAATCGCCACGCAGGTGAACCGGCCGGTGACGGCAGCGGAAAATCTTTCGAGTTCTGGATGGCTTTCTTCGCGACGTCATGGAGCGCGACACGCAACCAGCCGGATGGCAGCAGTGTTCCCTGCACCACGCCGTCAACGGCCAACTTCGCATAAAGATCGTAATTGGGCGCGCCGACTACTTCGGCAGCACTCGAACTCGGCACGACTGTAAATCGATCACTGTAATCGAAATCGCGCGCGAGTACTTGCCCAATGGAATCGCCAAAGATGCCGCGCACGGGCAACACCAATAACGCGACCTTCTGCCCGGGCCGATAGGTGATGCCAATGCTCACTCCTGCTTGCGCGACTACGCGCGACGCCGGAAACAGTATGGCACACAACACAAGCGCACGGGTGTGTACGAGTAGGCGACGTATCAAGGCGTCAGGGCCGCAGGGCGTAGTCGAAGGTGAAGTAGACGATCAGCACATCGTCCTTGAATCCATCCGGCAGCGCGTGAAAGCCACGAACGCCGCCAACTGCTTCGATCGCCGCCTGTGCATCGGTGTCGTACATCCGGTCGCGGGAACTCTTGACGACTTCGATGCCCATCACCGATCCATCACGGCGAATGAGAAACTTCACTTCGGCAACGAGCGCGGCAGAAACGTGACGCGGATTCCAACTCAGCGCGATTTGTCGTTGGATATTGCTGAGGTACCCAGGAAACGGAAACTCGATCCCATTCGTGCGCACCGCATTGACGACGTCCGCTCCCTTGCCACCAACGGCGCCCGCACCAGCGGTGGGAACTGGCGTTGCCTTGGAAGGCACTGTCGCGGCCTTCGCGCCAGCGGACTTCGACTTTGCGATCGACGGTGTTGCTTTGGCGGACGCCGTGGTGGTCGCACGTTTTGCGGTTGGCAGCGCTTTTTCCACGGGTGGGCGCTCAGCGCCATTGATTGGCGACGCTGCTGCGGTCGTGGACGGCATAGGCGTCGGACGAACGATACCGGACTGCCGGGGGCCGGCTGGTGCGCCGAGGAGATTGACGCGATACACCGGCGGACGCAGCGGTACTGACCGCATGCTCCACAACACCACGGCACCAAGCAGGGCCAGATGCATCACTGTCGAGAACATCACACCACGGCGCAATGTTGGAGCGCGTCTTCCTGACGATATCACATTTCCCGAAACATTCATCGAATGTTCTCGGGTTCGGCCACAAGTCCAATTTCCGTGATACCGCTCTTCGTAATGGCGCCGATGACGCGCATGATCGCGCCGTACTGTGACGACGCATCTCCGCGCACACTGACGCCTCCACCACCTTTTCGTTCAGACAAGGCCTTGATCCCGCGACTAAACTCGTCAAACGAGTACAGCTTGTCGTCGACAAATATTTGCCCGCGACGATCAATCGTGACAACGAGACCATTCTTGGCTTCAAGCGGACGCACGTCAGCCCTGGGCAGCGACACGTCCACACCACCCTGCATGATCGGCGCTGTGATCATAAAAATCACCATCAGCAACATCATCACGTCGATCAATGACACGACGTTGATTTCGCCATTCAAATTCATCCGATTGCCGCGTCGACGCATGCGCATAGCGACTAGATGCGACCTTCGCTCACCATCAGCGCGATGAGCTCAGAACCGAAACCTTCAAGCGCATTGTCGAACCGATTCAATCGTGCCGCAAACATGTTGTACGCAAAAGCCGCAGGAATAGCGACTGCAAGTGCGGCGGCGGTTGAGGTCAACGCGATCGCGATGCCGGGCGCAACTACGCCAATATTGCCTGAGCCTTTTTCGGCAATCCCGGTAAACGCGCTGATCACACCGAGGACGGTGCCAAACAATCCGATGAGCGGGCTGACACTACCGACCGTTGCGAGCCACGGAATGAAGCGGCCGAGGACTTCGCTTTCTTTGCCGCTCTCCGCATCGAGCACCAGACGCAATGCCTCGACTTGTGATCCCGACAAACGCGCGGTGCGATCAGTGGTGGCACCCAACGCCGGCCGTGTCGCGGCAAGAAAACGAACGGCGCGATCGAGCACTGCGGTGAACGCGCTTGGTTTCGCACGCTGCGACATCGCGACTGCCTCATCGATGCCTCGCGCGCGCTCGAAGTCTCGCTCAAAGGCGCGACCATTGACTTCGGCGAGACGAAAAGCGCGCCATTTCGAAAACACGATGCCCCACGACATCAAGGACAGCCCCGTTAACAACACGAGCACGGCTTTGGTAATCGGATCTGCGTCGAGCAACATCGACGAGATTGACCCGTTCATTGCGCCCGCTTTTGTGCCGATTTGTAAAAGGGCGATGGGCAATGCCGTACTGCTCATCGCGTCGCAGCATTGCTGCGTCGCTTCGCAAAATATTCGAACGTGCGCGCGAGTCCTTCGTCGAGCGGCACTTGCGGCGCCCATCCCAAGATCGACCGCGCTTTGGCCGTATTCAGCGCCGACCGCGCAAGTTCGCCGGCGCGCGCAGGCGCGTACTCAATTGGCGTGGTGGCCTTGGAGAGTTCTTGCAACGTGTTCGAGAGCGTGTTCACAGAGGTTTCGATTCCGGTGCCGATGTTGAATGCCCGAGCGTCGAGACGGCCCGCTGGCGGGACATCCTTCGTCACAGCCGCAAAATTTGCGGCGGCCACATCACCCGCATACACGTAATCGCGCGTTTGTTCACCATCGCCGTAGACCGTCATGGCACGTCCGTCGAGCAAACGATTGCAGAAGATGGCGACAACCCCCGCCTCACCGTGCGGATCCTGCCGAGGTCCATACACGTTGCCGTACCGCAGCGCGACAGTGTGCAGGCCATGCACGCGACCGTAATACGCGAGATAGTACTCTACCGAGAGCTTCGCGATGCCATACGGTGCTTCTGGATCTTTGGACAATGTCTCCGCGCTTGGCGGCGGATCAAAATCGCCGTAGAGCGCCCCGCCAGTTGATGAAAACACGACGCGCGTTGGATGCCCGCCTGCTTTCACCGCTTCGAGGATATTGAGTGAGCCGAGGATGTTGCGGGTGGCGTCGTAGATCGGATCGAGCACGCTTCGTCGCACATCGATTTGTGCCGCGAGATGGCACAACGCATCAAACTTGCCGTCGCGCACCACTGCTGCAGCCTCGGGCGTCGTGATGTCGCCGCGTACGACATGCGCTGCAGAGGGAAGGTTTTCTTCGCGACCACTCGAGAAATTATCGAGAATGGTGACCTGCCAACCCTCGGCCAAGAAACGATCTGCCACGTGCGAGCCAATGAAGCCTGCACCACCCGTCACCAACACCGTCTTCGCCATGCCGTCGCGTCCTTGCGATAGGGGATTCACATGCACGTCGGCTACGCATTCGACGACCGCACGCGCCACCGAATGTAAACGCGCGTCAGCGACCTCGTGGCCGCTGACGCGCGAAAGTTTCGGGCGTTCCTGCCGCGACTAGGGCACGCGCGCCACTCGACGGGCGGCGCCACCAACCGCGATGTCCGAGCTCTCTTGGCGTACGATAATCGCGCTGCTGCCGTCAGGCCCGCTGCGGACAACACGCACAACAGCACTGCGCTCGTCCCGTGCGGCAGCGCCTGTTCCGACGCGCTGCACGAGTGCGAATTGGTCACCGGCCCTCACACCCTGCGCACTGCCTGCACTCAGCAGGATGTAGCTCTGCAGTGTCGGGATGAGCGCGACGTCGTCGATCCATACGACCTTCGTCTCTACATCGCTTGTTGCCGTCGGTTCCGCACGAGGAGCGACTGTTGGCGCGGCGCCTTCGACGGCGAACAACAACTGCCCTTCTTCAATCACACCAGACTGGCTGCGCACAAACGCGATGATTGGTTTTCCGGCATCTGCGTGCCTCACGATCATTGTGCCCGACGGCACGGCGACGCGCGCATCCTTGCCCAACATCCGATCCGCATTGACGCTGACCAGTCGGTCGCCAACGGCGAGATGCGCACCGATTGGCGCCGATATTTCGACCTCGTCGGCGATCAGTACGCGGGTGACGCCGCCAAGTGAGCCGACATTTGCTGCGCCGATACGGCGGAGTATGTGTCCACTCTGAGCGAGTCGCCCTTCGCGTACAACGAACGGAGCCGCTTCGTATTCGCCGCGACGAGGAGCAGGTGCCTTCTTTTGCGCCGCCGCGCGTTCTTGCGCCTCGGCCTCAGCGGGATCGGCAACGTGACGCAGGAAGACGGTGGCAACGTCTGCGTTGTCACGCGCAGCGCGCATATCTGCTTGCGAGACGAGACCCATGTGCGCGATCACTGGTGTCATCGACGAGTCGGATGAGCCGATTCCGAGGCTTCCGCGCGAGGGCGGTTCCATACGCGATGTGTCGGTCGCGGCCGCGGTTGTAGCCATCATCGCATCAGACCGGCTGATTTTTGGTAGGGGCGCACCTTTTCGTGCGACGGCACGCGCCGTCGTTGCGGCCGCTGGGCGCGCACGGTTCACCGCACGCGGCGGCGCGACGGCGTCTGCCTTGCCGGTTGTCTGCGCGGCGAGCGAACCCGTGCCTGGTGCGACCGCCTGTGCGCTGGATGGCGGCGGCGCAGGTGCGAGTGCGACTTTTGGTACTGATGGATCGGCAGTCGGCGCGACGGCCTTGACCACTGGGCCGTGGCGCGCCGGCACGATGAGTTTCATGCCAACCAATAATGGCTTGTCCTGCGAGAGAGAAATACTGTTGCGCGTAGCCAGCTCTTGCCATTTGTGCCCATCGCCGTAGAAGCGTTCCGCAACGCTCCAGAGCGATTCTCCGGCTCGCACCACGTGCGTGCTGCTGCCGGTGTCGGCGGATGCCGGAGCACTTACGGCGGCTTTCATAGGCGCTTTCTGCGCGCGGACAATTGTCGGCCGCCAAACGATCAGCAGCACTATCGTCACGAATAAAGCGAGTGCCGAGCGGAGCAGCGTCGAACGCAGCTGCGCTACACGTTCCGCAACAGGACTAACGGTCAGGTGCGGCTGAATGGCAGCGCGCATCGGCGGGCCTCGGAGTAAGGGTGCATCAAGCACTTCGACAGGGGTGCCCTCGCAGTGAGGGTTATCATGGGAGACGCCTTCCCGTCGTTCCGGTAACGTGCGCGACGTCACACTCAAAGCGTACATCGTTTCATTGCCAGTGCAGTGCGATTCACGCAACTACGCAAAACCGGCGACCATCACGTTTGATAGTCGCCAGTTCGCATATTATGCGCGCGGAACTAGAGCGCGATCAGAACGGCAGATCGTCGTCTTCGTCTTCCAGCGCCCCGGGGAAATCACTAAAATCGTCGCCGCCTGCCGCCCCAGCCGCAGTAGCCGCAGGTTTGGAGCGCGCCGGCGACGCGGCACGACGAGGCGAGCCACC
>JAYTTR010000172.1:0-2288 GCA_043744935.1 Gemmatimonadaceae bacterium | reverse complement strand
TTGCGTGCAGCAACATTCTCGGCGGTTGGATTTTGGGTTGGCATACTGACGGCGTGCGGGATGGCGCTGAGCTTTGAACCACTTCCACCGACGCTGTTGACGTACGCGTCGGACGCGTGGTTACGCGCGGTAGGTATTCTGCTGTTGCTCTCGGTCGTGCTGTATCTCGTGCTCGGCAGCGTACGAAAGAAGCCGATAGTTTTTGGCGGCGTGGTGTTTGATGCACCGGGCTTGCCGCTCGTGTCTGTCCAATTTGTGGTGGCGATTGTTGACTGGGCGTTGGCTGGGGTTGTCGCGTGGGTGCTGTTACCGGCTGCACCGGGACTCACGTTCGTGGAGTTTCTTGGTCTCTTTGCGTTGGCGCAGGGCGTTGGACTCGCGAGTCATGTGCCCGGCGGTATTGGCGTGTTCGACACATTGATGGTGCTGCTCTTGGCGCCCTACATCGGCACAGAAGCCGCGGCTGCCTCGATGGTCGCGTATCGCGTGATTTACTACGTCCTCCCGTTCGCTGCTGCGTGTTTGGTATTGGCGTTCATGGTCGTGCGGAAACGTGCTGGACTTATTGGTGGTGCGGCGAAAGCAACGGCGCGCGTTGCTGGTCGATGGGGCCCAACGGTGCTGCCAACCGTACTCAGTGCGGCAACGTTCAGCGCTGGAATCGTGCTGCTGTTGTCTGGTGCAACACCGGGCGAACGCGGTCGCTTGGCCGTGTTGGACCGCTTGTTGCCATTGAGTGTCATCGAACTTTCGCACTTGACGGGTAGCCTGCTTGGCACGGCGCTTCTGGTGCTCGCGTGGGCATTGCGGCGACGTCTGGATGCCGCATGGGGACTCACGGTTGTCGCCTTGATGGCCGGCATTGCCGCGTCATTGCTCAAGGGGCTTGACTACGAAGAGGCGGCGCTTCTCGGCTGTGTGTTGCTCATTCTTATTCCGAGTCGCGGTGCCTTTCATCGACGCGCGACACTCTTTGCTGAACCGCTGGAGCCCGAATGGATTTTGGCGATTGTGTCGGCTGTTGGTGCAAGTGTGGCGTTCGGATTGTTCGCCTATCGGCACGTTGACTACGACAGTAATCTCTGGTGGCAGTTCCGTCGGAATGCCGATGCGCCGCGTTTCATGCGCGCAACATTCGTCGTGTTGGGTAGCGTAGTTGTGCTTGCGATGTGGCGGTTGCTGCGACATGCGCCTGGCGACCCGGGATTGCCGGATGCGCCGACGCTCGAACGCGCGTCTCGCATCGTAAAGGCGTCGCACGATACGCGCTCAAATCTTTCGTTGCTCGGCGACAAGGCGTTGCTCATTGACGACCGCGACAGCGCGATGTTGATGTACGGTGTCGAGGGTAGAAGTTGGGTCTCCATCGGTGATCCGATTGGTGACGAGGAAGCATCGGAAAATCTGGCGTGGCGCTTTCACGAGATGGCAGATCGTCACGGTGGCTGGACGGTTTTCTACGAAGTCGGCACGGAGCGATTGCCGCTGTACATCGATCTCGGCCTCTCGCTCCTGAAGCTGGGTGAAGAAGCGATGGTGCCCTTGCACGATTTTTCGTTGGATGGCAATCGACGCAAAGGATTACGTCGTGCGATGCGCGATGCAGAAAAACGCGACGTCGCTTTTGAGATCGTACCCGTCGAGCGTGTGCCGTCAATCATGCCCGTCATTCGCGGTATTTCTGACCGTTGGCTCGACGATAAAAGTGTGCGTGAGAAAGGGTTTTCGATGGGTCGATTTGACGAAGCCTATCTGCTCAATCACCCGATGGCGTTGGTGCATGTGGATGGACAACCGGTTGCGTTTGCCAACGTGTGGTGCGGCGGAGAGAAGTCTGAGTTGAGCGTCGATCTCATGCGATGGACGCCAGCAGCACCGCCCGGCATGATGGACTATCTGTTCGTGCAACTCATGCTCTGGGGACGCGATGAAGGGTATGCGCGATTTAATGTCGGCATGGCGCCGTTGTCAGGGCTCGAGAATCGAGCCCTTGCTCCGCTGTGGGCGCGAGCTGGTGCGCTCATGTTCCGGTTTGGAGAACACTTCTACAATTTTCGTGGACTTCGGCAGTACAAGGAAAAGTTTGATCCCATTTGGGAGCCGCGGTACCTCGCATCGCCGGGAGGACTTGCGCTACCGCGCATTCTCACGAACGTGGCGTCGCTTATTTCTGGTGGTTTGGGTGGCATCGTTCGTAAATAACCACTGTGTCGATGATCGCGCGTGCGGTCTTGTACGTTCCGCTGGCCTTTGCGTGTTCGTTTGACTCAACGCGTCGCACACGTGCG
>JAYTTR010000171.1:0-8854 GCA_043744935.1 Gemmatimonadaceae bacterium | reverse complement strand
CACAGGCCAATGAGCCAGTACACGGCGGGGGTGCTGCGGCTCGGTTCAAACTCGTCGTACGACGCGTGGGCCATGATATCGGGCGAAGACTGCACAGGACGACCTGACGAACGTTCTTTCGCTACACTACCGCTACACTGCTTTTTGTCGCGCCGACTCGAGCGCCAGATGCACGATGCGCTCGCACAGGTCGGGAAACAAGACGCCCGCCGCTTGCGCCGCTAATGGAATAAGACTGGTCGGCGTCATACCCGGCAACGTGTTTGCCTCCAAACACCACGGTTGCCCATGCGGGTCCAACCGAAAATCGATCCGCGCGTACCCGGACAGTTTGAGCGCCCGAAAAACACGGCGCGCCTGGTCTGCCAGCTTGGATTGAATGTCGGGCGTGAGGTCGGCGACGAACTCTTCCGCCATGCCCGGCGTGTACTTGCACTCGTAATCGTACAATTCCTTCACGGGCTTGATCTCTATCGTCGGCAGCACGTCGTCGCCCAGGATGCCGACGGTCAACTCCTGACCCGGCACGAAGCGTTCCACCATGACTTCATCGTCAAATCGAAACGCCTCGGTGATGGCCGCCTGCAATTCCTCAGGCGCACGGACGATCGCCAACCCAACGGTACTTCCTTGCTTGGACGGTTGCACGATCACCGGCCAATCGAGATGACGACTCACTTCGTCAACGTCCATGCCATGCCGTGGTGCCATGAGCCAATTGGCAGTGGCCACGCCAGCCGCGCGCATCACCACTTTGCTGAGCTGCTTGTCCATCGCCAGCGCACTCGCCAGGTGCCCGCTGCCCGTATAGGTCACGCCCGCCATATCGAGCAGCGCCTGCACCGTGCCGTCCTCGCCCTGGCCGCCATGCAGCGCGAGAAACACGCAGTCCGCCTCCCGCACGTCCGGGAGCGTACCCAGCGATGGCGACAGCGATCGCACGGCCAAGCCGGCTAACGCATCGAGAGATGGGGGCGACGAGCCAACGCCTGCCGCCAGCAACTCGGCTTCCGCTTCGCGCGACAACACCCCCTCCGCCGGGTCGAGACAAATCACGCGATGTCCGCGTTCACGCAACGCAACGGCGACGCGCAAACCCGACGACAGCGACACGTCACGTTCCGCGCTCACGCCGCCCAATAGCACAGTGATGTTCATGCGCGAATGCTATCCGCCAACCAACATGGCGCTTAGCGTCCCATCAAATATTCGAGCACGTCAAAACGGGTCACGATCCCCTGCATGATGCCATCTTTGCGCATCAACACGGCGCGATTGGACTTTGACAACAGCTTCGCGACGCTTTCCACTGGTTGACCGGCCTCGACCACCGGAAACGGCTGATCCATGACGTCGCCGACACTCAAATCCAGCACCTTTGGATCGGCCAGACTCTTGGACGTCAGTTGCGACTCCGCGACACTGCCCACGCACATGCTGCCGTCGAGAACCGGCAGCTGTGAAATATCATGCAACGCCATGAGACGAATCGCTTGCCGCACCGAGGCCCCCGGAGCCACGCCAACAATCACCGGTGTGCTCGCATCCTTGCGACCAAGGACGGCTTCAATGCTCGTCGATTCGACATCGAGCAACTGATTTTCTCGCAACCACTCGTCGTTGAACACCTTCGACAAATACCGCTCGCCCGTGTCGCACAAGAACGTCACCACATACGCGTTGGGGTCGTCGAGACGTCGCGCCAGCGTCAGTGCCGCATGCGTGATCATGCCCGCCGACCCGCCAACGAATAATCCTTCTTCCCGCGTCAACTTGCGCGCCATCGCGAAAGCGTCTTTGTCGCTCACGGTGATGAACTCGTCGACAACATCCATATCGAGCGTCTTCGGGATGTAATCCTGCCCGACCCCCTCCACTTTGTACGGCGCACCGGTGGGATGACCCTCCCCTTTCGTCCGCCACATTTCTGCCAGCACCGACCCCATCGGATCAGCCGCGATGATCTTGATGGCAGGATTCCTGGATTTGAGATAATGACCCACGCCCGAGATCGTGCCGCCCGTGCCCGCTGCCGCGACAAAGTGCGTAATACGCCCTTCCGTTTGCTCCCACAATTCGGGGCCCGTGGTGGTCGCGTGGGCCTCCGGGTTGGCCGGATTTTCGAATTGTCCCGCAAGCACGGCTCCCGGCGTTTCAGCGGCAATGCGCTTCGCCATTTGCACGTAGTTTTGCGGATGATCCGGCGGCACCGCCGTTGGCGTAATAATTACTTCGGCACCGAACGCTCGCACCAATCGTACTTTCTCCTGCGACATCTTGTCCGGCATCGTGAAAATGCACTTATAGCCCTTGAGCGCGGCGGCGATCGCCAACCCGATACCCGTGTTGCCCGCCGTGGCTTCGACAATGGTCCCGCCCGGCTTCAGTCGACCAGCGCGCTCATGCGACTCGATCATCTGCAGCCCGATGCGATCTTTCACGCTGCCACCGGGATTGAAAAATTCGGCCTTGCCGTACACCGGAGTCCGTGTGCCCTTGGTCACTCGCGACAGTCGAATCAGCGGCGTCCAGCCAATGGTCTCGAGGACACTGTCGTAGGGAAGGCGGTGACGTACGTGTTCACCTTGTGTCACGTCGTCAGCAGTCACGGTGGTAGCCATAACAAGTCTCACAGAGAATCGCCCGGGAGCCGCAGCCCCTCGGGGTGCCTGAAGTGCACGGGAAACAGCAACGAAACGGCAACAGCGGCACCGCGCCGACGCGCCGGACGAAAACGCAAGCGATCAACGCCCGCCAACGCCGCAGAATCCAGCGACGATTGACCTGACGATTCTACGACGCGCGTACTTTCTGGAACAACACGACCACCCTGGTCGACGTGCAACCGCAGCATAACGTTTCCCTGCACACGGCGCAGGTACAAGGCCACCGGATACCGAAACGGCAAGTCGGCGTTCATCATCTGGGGAAGCTCGTCCGGTTCGGATGTCTTCCACCAGCCGATACTTCGCGGACGGGTTCGTTCGGAACAGCTGACGGCGGCAAGGTACAACAGCAGTAACGCCGATGCCCGCCAGCCGCGCGTATGAAATACGCGTCGGACCGGCCGAGGATCCTGGACGATCATGTTGGGAATGTACACCTGCCTTTGCTCCTCAGCGTTCACTTCAGCGTTATCATCCCGGATGCGACTCACTCGTACCATCGCGCTTGGCGTACTGTGCTTTGGCATGCTCAACGCATGCGGGAAGAACAACACCGGTGACGCAACAGGCCCCAGCTCAACACCGTCGCTTGTCCGCGTACAGAACGGCGCGACGCAGAGTGGTACCGTTGGATCAGCCCTAAGCGTTCCACTGACGGTGATCGTGACCGATGCCAACGGAAAAACGATCTCTGGCGCGCGCGTGGAATGGGACGCCAGCGCTGGCTCGGGCACAGTCAATCCCAGCGCGAGCGTCACAACAAGCAGTGGCGTCGCACAAACAATCTGGACGCTCGGCACCGTTGCCAACCGTCCCGCCACCGTCACCGCGCAAGTATCAGGCGTCACACCCGTCACGTTCACAGCGACAGTGCTGGCAGGCCCCGCAACATCGGTCATTGCCACACCAGAATTGGCATTCCTGGGCGTGGGTGACACGCTCCGCATCCGCGCCGCTGCCCGCGATCAGTACGGCAACGACATCGCCACGCAAGCCATCGATTTCACGTCACTCGACGCCTCCATTGCCAGCGTGAGCACGCTCGGCACCGTCACGGCGCGCAGCGTTGGTGCGACACGCATTGTCGCCGCATCCGGCGGCAAGGCAGACACGGTGCCTATCACCGTACTGTTCGCCGGTGCCTCCTCCTGCGGCACGGGAACACCGCGCATCCTCGCGCTTGGCGAAGTGTTCATACCACCCGCTGGCGCGACCAGCGCAAGCGCGTGTCTTGGCGCACCGGCTGGCGTGAACGCAGAATTCGGATTGGCGCTGATCTCGACATCATCATCATTCAGCGCAGTGACGCCGCTCGAGGTATATGCGCTCGGCAATACAGGCCCGACGACGGCCGCGATCGGGAGCATCATGTTGGCCGGTATCGCGAACGCGCCAGATTTTTCGATTCACGCCTCGTTCGCCGAATCGCCGAACGCGCTGGCGGAAGTTAATCGTCACGCGATGGAACGACGTGAGCTTTCACCCCTCGTTGGCGTCGCGCGTGAATGGCAGGCAAGCAAATCAATCCGTCCGTCCGTCGCACAGTTGGTTGATCTGAAAGTTGGAGACATTCTGAAGCTCAACGGCAACCCCAATAGCGGATGCAGCAATCCTGATATGCGCACGGGTCGTGTCGCGGCCGTCGGCACCAATTCCATTATTGTGTCGGATACCGCCAACCCAAGCGGTGGTTACACCGACGCGGAATATGCAACCGTCGCGGCCACGTGGGACACACTGGTATTTCCTATGGATACCACCGCGTTTGGCGCACCGACCAACATCAGTGGGTACGGCAAAGTTATTCTGTTCTATTCGCGTGTCGTGAACGCGCTCACACCAGCCAGCGCTGGTTATGTGATTGGCGGGTTTTTCTTTCAGCGCGATTTGTATCCGAAAGCTGCGCGCAGTGGGTTGCAGGCTTGCCCGGCTTCAAATGAAGCGGAAATGTTTTATCTGCTCGCGCCAGATCCAAACGGCGTCGTAAACGGTAATAAGCGCACGAAAGATGATGTGACGCGGCTCAATCTCAGTACCACGGCACACGAGTTTCAGCATCTGATTAATTCAGCGCGACGTTTGTATGTGAATGTGGGCGCTGCATCGACGGAAGAAACGTGGTTGGACGAAGGATTGGCACACACGGCAGAAGAACTCCTCTACTTCCGCATCTCTGGCTTTTCCTCGCGACAAAATCTCACGTTGCAGGATCTGAGCAGCACGCCCGCACTTGCGGCGACGTTCAGCAATTACGCGTCACAAAATTTCGCGCGCTTTTACACGTTCCTTACAAACCCGGAAATTAATTCGCCGTATGCACCCAACGATTCGTTGGCAACGCGTGGTGCGACGTGGAATTTCTTGCGCTTCGCCGCTGGTCGACAAGGTGCGAGTGGAGAAGCGCCCTTCTATCGCGCCGTCGTCAACTCCACGACGACGGGTGTCGCCAATCTGTCCAACGTGCTGCCAGGCGGACAGTTTGGTGACTACTTGCGCGATTGGGCAGTGTCCGTGATGGCGGACGATTACAGCGCGGCCGAAACGGCCGCGCTTGATCCGCGATACGTGTTACCCGCGTGGAATTTCCGCAGCATTTATCCAGGATTGCGCTTCTCTGGTGGCACGACACTTGGCGTCTATCCCATCGCGACGCGCTCGCTGCAAAACAACGTCACGCAACGCATTTCGCTGGCGGGTGGCACAAGCAGCTACGTGCGGTTCGGTATTGCGTCGGGGAAAAGTGCATTGCTCACGGTGTCGTCAAACGGCAGTGCCTTGCCGTCCGTGATGCGCTACAGCGTTGTGCGTTTGCGTTAGCCAGACGTGTGGCGCTCAGCTTCGTTTTTTGAGCGTAATTTCGAAGAGTTTCGGCCACAGTTTCCCGGTCACGAACAGGCGATCGGCCTTGGCGTCGTATGCGATGCCGTTCAGTACGTCCTCAGAACCACGCCGATCCATGGCGGGCAAGATACCGGCGAGATCGATCCAGCCTCGCACATTTCCGGTGACGGGATCGATACGCACGATTTGATCGCTCTGCCACACATTGGCCCAGATTTCGCCCTTCACCCACTCCAGTTCATTGAGTTGCGTGACCGGCGTACCGTGATCGGTGACGGTGACACTTTTTTGCACGGCGAACGTGGACGCATCACGCCAGCGAAGAACCGCCGTCCCGTCGCTCATGATGATGGACGTGCCATCGGTCGCGAGTCCCCATCCTTCGCCTTCGTATTTGAATTGTTTGATCGGCGCAAATGATTTTGCATCGTATTCAAACGCGATGCCCGACGTCCACGTGATTTCGAAGAGGCTTTGCCCCACGAGCACGAGGCCTTCACCAAAATACGGCTCGGGCACGTCACGTTTTCGCAGGACGCGGCCCGTCTTGAGTTCTACTTCGCGAAGGCTGGACTTTCCGACTTGGCCCGTGCTCTCGAACAGCGTGCCGTTGTTCCACACGAGCCCTTGTGTGAATGCTTCCGGATCATGCGGCCACGCCTGCACCACTTCGGCCACATACGTTGGCGTACGCTGTGACGGCGCACTGCTGTTCGTGCTCGTTGTGGAGTCGGCACTGGCCGCGTCTCGCCCGCACGCGGCAAACGCACTGCTGACGAAAACAACCGCGGCTAACGCGAAAAGCATGTGGGTGGTGCGTGCGGCGGAGTGTGGCGACATGGTGAGCTTGTGCGAATGATGAGGCGGACCGAACTGGCAGCTACGAAAATGTAGCGTACCTCGTGCCGGAAGCCTTTACCATTTTGACTCGTGCTTTACCCATGCACGCAAGGCGGAGAATAGCTTCACCAGATCTGCTAATTGATGATTGGCATTCAATCCGCTGGGGCTCGGGAGTACCCACAATGCCACATCGGCGATGCGCTCGGCTTGAAGTCCGAGCGTTGCGCGTGGCTTCGCAAAGGCAGCGCGATATGCGCCAATGCCTAGAAATGCGACCACGCGGGGTTGGATTTCCGTGAGCACGCGCGTCAACCGTTGACCACCCAGAACGTACTCAGCCGCGGTGAGTTCAGCCGCAGTGGCTGTCGTGCGTTCGACCATGTTGGTAATGCCAACACCGAACGCGAGTAGTTCGCGTTCTTCCCACGGAGCGAACAATCGCGGGGTGAATTCCGAACCGTGCAGTGCTGGCCAAAAACGATTCCCCGGGCGGCCAAAATGATGACCGATTGCACTGGTGTATAGACCGGGGTTGATGCCGCAGAACAACACCTCGAGATTTTGCGCAATGAGGTCTGGAACGGTGAGATGGACTGCCGCGGCCAGATCTGCTTTTGTTGGCTTTCGCGAAGGTACACTCACGTTGACGTAAGCGACTGCTTGAGCGCCGCGATGGCCGTGAGCGCCTGCAGCGGCGTCATCGAATCCGGCTCAAGCTGCGACAGCGCGTCGGCGAGTTGCACGAGTGCCGGATCTGACGCGGGCACAGCTGGCACGAAAAACCCAAGTTGATCTGTTGGCACACCCGCACCATGACGCATGCGCGGACCTTTCCGCGTGGCACCTTTGGGCGCGTGTAAACCATCGGCCGTTAATCGCGACGCCATTTGTGCGCCCTCGCCTTCCAACAGCGCGAGCACTTCTTTCGCACGGGCAATAACGGGTGCTGGCAGTCCGGCAAGCCGACCAACTTCAATGCCGTATGATCGATCCGCACCTCCCGGGATCAGCTTGTGCAAAAACAGGATTTGATCGCCGACCTCGCGTACGGCCACGGCAAAATTGCGCACGCCCGGGAGTTCGTTCGCCAGCTGTGTCAGTTCGTGATAGTGCGTCGCGAACACGGTCTTGCAGCCAATCACATCGTGCAAATGTTCGCTCACACTCCAGGCAATCGACACGCCGTCGTAGGTGCTCGTGCCACGACCAATCTCGTCAAGTAACACGAGTGACCGTCGCGTTGCGGTGTGGAGAATGGCGCTGGTTTCGCTCATCTCGACCATGAACGTGCTTTGTCCGCGTACGAGGTTGTCGCTCGCACCAACGCGTGTGAAAAGACGATCGACAATGGGCAGGCGCGCGCGACGTGCCGGCACGTAGGCACCAACTTGCGCCAGTAACTGGATAAGACCGATCTGTCGCAAAATCGTACTCTTGCCCGCCATGTTCGGGCCGGTCAACACGATGAGTTGTGCGTCGGCAGCCAGCACCAGATCATTCGGGATAAACTTTTCGCGCGCCATCATCCGTTCAACGACGGGGTGCCGACCACCAATGATTTCGAGATCAAAATCATCGTGGAGTTCCGGCCGCACGTATTGCTCGCGTTCCGCGACTTCGGCAAACGCGGCCAGCACGTCAATCGTGGCGACGCGACGTGCGACGGCCTGCCATCGCGTAATTGCCAGACCAACCTCGCGGCGCAGAGTTTCAAATAGCTCGCGCTCTCGTGTCTCAATGTGCTCAGAGGCCGTGAGCACGCGCTCTTCATACGTCTTCAGTGCTGGCGTGACATACCGTTCCGCGCCCGTGAGCGTTTGACGACGTTGATAGTCATCGGGCACCAGATGTTTGTTCGCATTCGAAATTTCGAGATAGTATCCGAACACACGATTGAATCCCACCTTGAGCGTGTGAATGCCGGTGCGCGCGCGTTCGTCTGCTTGAATGGTCGCAATCGCATCCTTGCCGCCGTCGCGCAACGTACGGAGTTCATCAAGCGCAGCATCAACGCCCGGAGCAATCGTGTGCTCGTCACCGATCGCCACTGGTGGACGTTCCACCAATACATGCGTGATGCGTTTCGCATGCTCCGCACCGTTGTCCCAATCAGCGAGAAGAAAGCCGAGCATACCGCCTGACGCATTTCCTTGTGCGGCGTGATCGAGTACCGATTGCGCGGCGGTGGCAACACGCGGGAGACGTGTCAGTGAATCGCCCAGCGCGCGTAGTTCGCGTGGAGTAGCACGGCCAGCGGCCGCTTTGCTCGCGAGACGCTCGACATCGCGCACGCCATCGAGTGCGTCACGTAACGTGGCGCGTCCGATCGGATCCCGGACCAACACCGTCACGGCATCAAGTCGACGTTCTATGGCGTCGCGCTCGAGCAGTGGTGCCAGCATCCATTGCCGCAACAGGCGCTGCCCCATCGGCGTTGCCGTACGATCAAACACGGACAGCAACGTGCCGGCGAGGTCTGCACCACGGAGCGATTCAACAAGTTC
>JAYTTR010000170.1:0-2292 GCA_043744935.1 Gemmatimonadaceae bacterium | reverse complement strand
ACTACACCCGTCAGTGGCCGTATAACGAATTGCGCGACGTCGACTTCGATCAACGGAACGTGGCCGCTGGCATAAAGAAACCGCAGGGCTTCTTCCAGGCGTTCTATAACAACTTCGATCCGAATACGCGCTTCGTTGAAAACGGCGGATATGTCCGACTCAAAGAACTGGCGCTCAACTACCAGTTGCCAAAATCGCTTATTCGCGTCGCCAAGCTCTCGTCGTTCGAAACAGCGAAAATCGGAATCGTGGGCCGCAACTTGTGGACCTCCACAAAGTATTCGGGCTACGATCCGGATGTGGCCGGACCCGGTGGTAATCCGTTTGGATACAAGGTGGATTACTTCACGTATCCCGTCTATCGCACGTTCACGGTCATGTTCGAACTCGGCTACTGATCACTCGCCCACACAGGATACAACCCGATGCAAACACCGCGATTTTTGCGAGCAGTCGGCGTCCTGGCGGCAGTCGCCGTTGCAGGATGTGGCTCACTCGACGTTGCAAATCCCAACTCGCCAGACGCGAAGCGCGCGCTCTCCGATCCCACAGCACTTGAGGCCGTGGCCGGTGGTACCTTGCGTACGTGGTTCAACACGTACGATGGCTGCGAAGGAAATTGCGTTTTAGCGACGCAAGCCCAAACGTTTTCGGCCTCGTGGAATAACTGGAATATGAATTTCTACTCCAGTCTCGACGCCGACGGAAAGCGCCTCACGCGGCCGTGGCAAAACGATCCCGCTGCGGCAGGTCGGACCAGCATTGAGGTGCCGTGGGTTGGTATGTATTCCGCCATCTCCTCAGCTACCGACGTGCTGAAAGCCATTCGCATCAATAAGCAGGTCATCAACAACACGTCGGACACCAAGCGTGCGGAAACCATTTCGCAGCTCATGCTTGGTGCGGGACTGAGCTACATCGCGCTCAACTACGATAAAGGTTACATCGTCGACGAGAACGCCGATCCCGCGACACTCACGTATTCGAATCGCAAGGCACTACGTGATGCTGCGGTGGCCAAGTTGCAAGACGCCGCGACGATGGCCAAGGCAAACACGTTTACGACGCCTGCCGCGTGGACGAACGGCGTGACGTACACCAACGTGCAAATTGCGCAAATTGCCAACACGCTTTCGGCGATGACGTTGGCCTACTATGCGCGCACTGCCGCAGAAAATGCGGCTGTGAACTGGGGGCAAGTGCTCACGTTTACGCAGGCGGGCATGTCGAGCGGTACGCCGGTCGACTTTGTGTTTGTCGGTGACGGCTGCGTCGCATGGTGCCACGAAATACTGGTGTGGTTCGACGGAGTTGACGGCGGTCGCGTGCACACACGCATCGCGAACATGCTTGATCCGGTGACGCAAAAAACGCCGTATCCGGCCGGTGGTAATTCGCGCCCCAATGCTCCGGATAAGCGCCTCGGCGACGGATCTTTCGGCGATGCGTCACTGGTCGACGGTTTCGGTACGATCCCCAAAACCGCCAATGGCGGCACCGATTTTCTCTGGTCGCGCGACGAAATTTTCCGTCCAAGTCGTGGCTCGTATCATCAGTCCAATATCGGGCATGTGCGCTATGACCTGAGCAAGAATCAGGATCCGGGCGGCATCTACGGCGGCTTCGGACCGGCTCCGGTCGTAACAGCCGGCCAGAGCGATTTGTTGTGGGCGGAGGCGCTCATTCGCAGCGGCGGTGCGCTCGGTACGGCAGCGACACTGATCAACAAAACGCGTGTGACGCGCGGCGGACTGGCTCCGGCATCGGCGGGTGATGGCGTTTCCGGTCTGACGGACGAGCTCGCGTACGAAATGGAAATCGAGTTGCTCGGGCTCGGCGCTGCGCCGTACTACTGGCGTCGTCGTACCGATGGCTTGATTGCCGGGACACCGCGCGACATGCCAGTGCCAGCGAAAGAACTCGGCGTGAAGGGCGAAGCGTTATACACGTGGGGCGGCACCGGTCCGGCTAATTCAACACCGCCCTGATACACGAGGGCGCGGAGTTACTGCGGGCATGCGGGGCCGGGGAATAGTCTCTCCGGCCCCGTGTGCTGTGATGACATCGGGAACGGCGGTTTCACGCGGAGTCGCGGAGGCAGTGCCCCTTCGCTAGTCCCGAGCCACCCGCGATCCTACGCTGCGCTCCGCGCTCGTTTGTCCGATAAACAGCGTATGCCACGCGCCCGACGTTGCATGCGCGCGCACCCGAGTGACGGTCACATCGAGTCCCGCGTGCCGCAGGGACGTTTCAAACGCGATGTCATCGGTGGCCGACCAGTACGCGATGCGA
>JAYTTR010000169.1:0-8868 GCA_043744935.1 Gemmatimonadaceae bacterium | reverse complement strand
GCCAACTTCGGCGCGCAACAAAGGTCACACTGTCACCAACCTCCGGACCAAATCGGTAATATGCGCCCGGAGATTCAGTGCGGCCTGACGTCATCGGTCCGAACACAAACGTGCGGCCGTCACTGGTCAGCGCAACATCACCACGCGCGTTGCGCTGGACGTGGACGGCGTCGGTAAGCAACCATTTTTTTGCGCCGATCACAAATTGATCCGCCGACAACTCAAACACGCCCATCGGAAGCGTCGTCTCAACCACGGTGAATGCCCGATCCAGGATCGACGACAGCAACGACCCCGCAAAGATCCAGAGAGCCGATATGCTCAGAGTAAGAAGTAGTGTGCGGACGAGAATGACGCGCATCGCGCGCCTACAGCTTCTTCACCAAGAGCGCGCGAATATCATCATCGGGAAACATGCCATCGGTGCGCAGCGCGTACGCGCAGTGCATGGTGAGCACGCCCTGCTCGAAGCTCATCGACATATCGGTTTTTTCTTTCACATTCTTGAGTTTGATCAGCTTCAAACCGTCGCGCACGGCTTCCTTGCCCATTTCATCCTGGCAGATCATCCGGAGCGCCATGTTGAGACGGTGGCATGACGCGTTGTCAATGAAGTTCAGCGCGTCGGCATCATCGGCGAGACTGTCCCAATCCACCTCGTATGAAATCGGCTTGCCGCAAATCTCTTCGATTTCTTTTACTCGGGCCGGCAAGGTGACGTCCTGCAATTCTTTGATCGCGCGTCGTTCGTTCAGGCCCATTGAAGTCTCAGTAATAAGGGTAAACCCGGAGTTAGGTGCTCGGCGATGCTATGACGCCAATGGACGGCATCAGCGACGCCGCGTCAAGACCGATGAGCGCGCAGAGTTCGCGACATGCGGCAACTCGCTCCGCTCGATGATCGGTATTGAATCGGAGGAAGAGCGGTCGAAACTCCCAATCGAAACTGGAATCGGCCTTTTCAAAAACAAAAGTCAACATGGCGGCGAAGGTGCACGCAACATCGCCGGGTCGTTCGAAAAGTCCGCGAAACAGCGCGTCAACAACTGCCGGTGGATGAAAACCTGCGACTTGGTCGAGCGCGAGCGAGAGGTCACTCGAGAGCTCGCTGAGTTGCAAGGCGCGCACTAGCACGGCTGATCGCTCGTCAGCAAAAACACATGTCGGTGCATAGCGCGCAATCGCTCACTGTACGTCAATGCTCCCCGTCTCCTTCGCCGCTCGCAGCGCCATCCTCGCGGTGGGATGAATAGCATCGCAATTGCGTGCAAGTCTTCGGGCGACGCCGACAACAGCAGTGCGAGGTCGTAGCCCTCTCCGTCAAGCCACTCAGCGTGCCCAATGCGCATACTGTCACGAAAGCGATCAACAAGCGACGGATCGCGATTCATCGCGCTGCCCACTGCACAGATGCTGGCCCATCTCCACGAAGTGTGATCATCAACCAAGATTGACGCGACACCAAAAGAATTCCAGCAGCATTCCATTCGTGTGAGAAGATCGATGCGCGCTTGTTCGTTTTACTTGCGTCCTGACGGCGTTTTCAACTGCGCTCCGATTGGCGTCAGCGCAGACGAGCCTCATCGGCCCGTGGCGCGTGGAGCGTCGCGTATTTGCACCATGCGCGCGCATGAGCCAAAAGAAGTCAGATATGAATGAATGGATTGGCCTGACGGTCCGCTTTGACCGGAACACGTTGACCGGTCCGAGGGCGTTGACGTGTGGTCGCGCGCATACGAATCGGTCGCACAATCCGCCCGCAATTTGTTTCAAGGCAATCATTCGCAACCAGCCGACACGGCCCTAAAATTGCTCGGCATTGTACAATTTTCTGTGCCTGGTATGCGTTTCAATTGCGACAAAGGCTCGTTTGATTTTCATCGCGTTGATCGAAGCACGCGGTTCGTTGCGGTGCACAACGTTGTCTGGACCGCTACCAATGCGCCCGACGCATTTGCGATGTCGACGGCGCCAGGTGGTCTGGTGCAGGCGTTTTTGGAACGCCACCTCGCCGGTGACATCGGATTTGATCGCTCGTCGGTGGTCAACAAGCAGCAATGGATGACCGATCTCATGCGCAACGCGATTGCAACTCATTTTCCCGGGCAACACGAACAGACGCGACGCCACTCATTGACAGTAATCCATTTACGGACCAGCGCGATGTCCGACGCGGTTTGCCGTGGCCAACGCTGCCCTCCGAGGGACGAGGGCCACGGTTTCCGTACGATACATCGATGGCTCTCAAAATCGCGTGGCCGCACACGTGCTACACCGAGAACATGGTGCGTAGCTTGTCGCCGATGTTCGCTACCGCGCGGGAGACGTCTTCATGCCGATCATAAAGTAAGTGACAAACTGTTGGCCGAATTGCGCGACAACAGATTTTTGATGCCCATGCTTCACATTGCGGAATCAACAATGGCCATACGGCCGCGATCGGTACGTTTCGGTATAGAGAGACCGATTTCGAGCGTACGACGGCTACTTGTGCGCGCTACTTCATGCCCAGGACGAGGGTCGAACTCGTAAGACCGTGAGGTCGGGGGATTTTGAGTCCCCTGCGTCTGCCAGTTCCGCCACCCGGGCGCATGCGCAATTATCTGCGTCATACTCCTGCAAGTGTAGTCGCGACCATCGCAACCCGCCACCGGTTACGCACGTTTCCGCCGCAATTTGGCTGGCTAAGCACTCCCTCAGGCTAAATGGGCGGTTTTGCGAGCCCTCGACCAGCGCCCAATGGCCGCTTGACACCGGGGCCGGGCGTTGCACTGTCACCCTCGGCACCCAGCCGCCGACGTTGCATGTCCTGCATATTTTTGCGCAACTCATCTTGCAGCGCGAAGTAGCGAGCACGCTGCGACGGCGACAAAAACTTCGACAAATCGCGCTGCTCCGCCTCCATGATATCCAAACGCCGTCGCTCAAGCTTTGGCATCTTGTCGAGCAGTTCGCCAACACGCGTTTCGTTCACTCGATCTCCCGCAAGCAACTCCTGGCGCAGTGAAAAACGCGTGGTGAGTTCGTCGTTCCGCAACGCGCGTTTGTCGTCTTCAATGCGCGTGGCAAGCGAGCGGAGTTGCTGAAACTGCTCGTCGGACAACGCGAGTCGCACACGTACAATTTCATTCACGCGATCCTGCACACGACGTTCAAGCATGGCGCGCGTCGCTTCCGTTACGCGTGGCGGCTGCGCCTGTTGTATGGCTGCGCCAGCAAGTACGCCCTGTGCACGCAATGGAAAAACGGACGCGCACAGCACCCCCGACGCAAGCGCGACAGACATCCGCACTGTTTTCATGGCTCACTCCCATTGTGCGCCACAGACACTATCGGCACCTGCGACAACGGTTCGGCGGCTGTTGCACCATCCCACTGCTCCAATCGCGATAACATGCCCCGCAACTCCGCCTCCGAATATGCACTAAGATCGCCAACCGACACCGCCATCTGTCGCGACGTAGCGACGGGTACCGATGGCAGCTGCTCGGCCACCTCCGCCATGCGTGCCGTGTCGGAACGCGGCGTGCCCATCATGGCCACACCGCCGTTGCGCACCATCATCAGCGACCACCCCCCAACCACCAGTAATCCGATCGCGGCCGCTGTACGCCACGTACTACGCGCGAACATCGACGTGCGTGATTTCTCACGCATCGACAGTGGCGTGGATAACCGATGTGACGACGCACGCGGCAGCGCCGACACGATACGTGCCACATCGATGTGAATAGCTTGCGGTCGCACTCCACGTGCGACGCGCAATAGCGCCACCTCGCTTGCGCACTCGACGCAATCACTCACGTGCGCGTGCACGCGCACCATCTCGGCAGGCGTAAGCAACTCCGCGACATAGTCGGGGAGTACGTCACGAATCTCAGCGTTGCTGCAGTCAGTCATCGAGAAACTCCTTCACCGCGCGCATGGCGTTGTGATAGTGCACACGTGCCGCGCCCTCGGAGGTGTCGAGAATATCCGCGATCTCCTTGTAGCTGCGTCCTTCCTGTACTCGAAGCGCAAACACCTCTCGCTGCATGCGAGTGAGTTGCGCAATGGCTTTTACCATCTGTTGAGAGGCTTCATCGGCGATCAGCGCATCGAGCGCGTCAAACTCCGACGCCGCATGTCCGTCCTCTACTTCAACCTCTGTACCACGCCGCGCTGCCGAGCGTCGCTTGTCGATCACCAACCGACGCTCAATGGTGAATAGCCATGTACGCAACGAACTGTCGGCACGAAATCCATCAAGCGCCGCGAATGCACGCACAAACGTATCCTGGACCAACTCTTCAACGTCGTCGCGAACGCCTAACCGCACCGCAAAACGCGCGAGCGACTGCGCATGCCGTTCAACGAGAGCCGTTGCCGCGCGCTCGTCACCCTCACGCCACCGTTTGATCAGCGCTTGGTCGATCGACGCGTCATCGCCCTGCTCAGCCTCGATCATACACTTCGCAAAATTGGACGCGCCAACGAGCGAAACGTTAATGTCCGGCACATCAACCGGTAGTGCCTGCGCGCTGCCTCCCGACCCATGTCGCCTCTCTTAACCGAGTGCCTAATGCGTGTTCCCGAGATCATCGCCCACCGCGGCACCCCGCGAGAGTACATGGAGAATACCTTGCCGTCGTTCGAACGGGCACTCCAGCAGCAGGCGGACGGCATCGAACTGGACGTGCATATCACTAGCGACGGAACGGTGGTCGTGCATCACGATGCCATGTTCCGGGATGCAGGCGCACCGGAACAAGACTGCCGCACACTCGCCGCAACTACCGCCGCCGACCTGCGCCGAGTGCGATTGCCAAGCGGTGACGCAATCCCAACGCTGGACGAGGTGCTCGATCTCGTGGCAGCGCGCGCGACAGTTTACATCGAGGTCAAGGGGAATGCGATGGAGGACGCGCTGGTCCGGTGCCTGTCGCATCACGCGACATCACAAGTCGCCGTGCATTCATTTGATCATCGCATTCCTTTTGCCGTACGTGCACGACGCCGGCAAACGGCCATTGGCTTCTTGAGCGCGAGCTATCCACTCTCGCTCAACGCCTTCATGCTCGACGTACACGTCGATGCTCTTTGGCAGGAAGCCCATTTGATTGACGAGCCTTTGGTTGCGGCCGCCCACGCTTTTGGAACGCGCGTGATCGCATGGACGGAGAACGATGCGGCGCACGCGCGAGTGTTGATCGCGATGGGTGTCGATGCCCTGTGCACCGACACCCCCGGTGTATTACGAGCTAGTCTGCGGGGCTGACGCCGACGGTGTGTCGTGCGGCGAGTCCGTCGCCGTATCGGTGGCTGTGGCACTCGCCTGGGCCCGCGCCGCGTCGAGTTCCGTTTCCAAACGCTTGGCTTCGGTTTCGCGAGAACGAAGCGCCAGCGTGAGCCGATCAAGCGCGTCCGCCTCCAACTCATGCCCTGCTTCCTTGGCGCGAAAGACAGCGTATCCCAAGGACTCTGCCGCCTTGTCGGCCAGCTCGCGTGCACGATAGGCATCGATGCGAAGCTTGCCCTCGTCAAACACGTCTTGTGCGGCTTTGCCGGCTTTGTCGATGCCCTGTTTGACCTTGTCCCAGATTGCCATCGTCATCTCCGCGAGAGTTGTGAGTGTGTGCCCATGGAAACCTACGTGACGACAGGGCGGGAGTTACGACCGCGTCTCCGTCGACCGCAAAAAAGAGGCCCTCGAATGCTCGAGGGCCTCTGAAGACGCGTTGCGTGTTGATTACGCGGTGACGGCGATGTCGTCTGTAATTTCTTCGTAGACGACGGGCACAACGCTCACCTTGTAGCGGCGCTTGTTGTGATGCTCGAACTGCACCACTCCCTCTACGAGCGAGTAGATGGTGTAATCTGTGCCCATGCCGACATTGGTGCCCGGATGCCACTTCGTTCCGCACTGGCGCAGAATGATGTTGCCCGGAATAACAAACTCACCGCCGTACTTTTTGATGCCCCGATACTTTGGATTCGAGTCGCGCCCGTTGCGCGAAGAGCCGACGCCTTTCTTATGTGCCATGACCGTAACTCCAGAAAAGGGGCGCAGCCGAAGTGGCGCGCCGCCGGCGATCAGCCGAGGGTGATGTCCTTGATGCGAACTTCCGTGAACTTCTGTCGATGTCCCTGCTTGCGCGCGTAATTTTTACGGCGCTTGAACTTGAAGACAATGATCTTGTCATCAAGGCCATGTTTCACGATCTCCCCGGTAACCTTGGCGCCGCTGAGCGTTGGAACGCCAGTGCGGATGGACGAGCCATCAGAGCCGAGTAGGACGTCGTTGAACTCAACAGCGGTTCCAGCATCCCCAAGCAACGAAGGAATGCGAAGTGTCTTGCCCGGCTCGGCACGAAACTGTTTGCCGCCGGTGCGAATGATCGCGTAGCTCATGATTCTATGTTGTGTAAGGCGTCTGAAACGTAGCCTAGAAGGTTATCCCACTTCGGTTTAGGAGTCAAGCGAGCGCGTACTGTTGGGTGACGTCTCGTTGGGCCCCTTTCATGACGAGTTTCATCTCGTCGGGCTTCAACAATGGGTCGTCACGCAGGTCGAGCGCAAACCCGGCCAGTTTTTCAAGGCGCTTCACAAAGTCGTGCTCTTGCTCGAGTACGTGGAGCGCCACTTCGGGATGCAGACGCAAAGTGACCGGCTCTTTCCGGCCCTCGGCGGCCATGCGGCGCACCGCGCGCTCGACGCGACGCACGATAGTTTCGGGCGTAAAGACGCGACCGGTGCCACTACAGATGGGGCACGTCTCGGTCATGCTCTGCCAATGGCTCTGCCGCACGCGCTGCCGCGTCATCTCGATGAGGCCGAGGTCACTGACAGCGAACGCTTTGGTGCGGGCGCGATCGCGACTGAGATGGCCGCGTAACTCGTTGAGCACACGATCCCGATTGGACTGCGTCTCCATGTCGATGAAGTCGCATACGATGATGCCGCCTACATCCCGCAAACGCAGTTGACGCGCAATTTCTCGCGCGGCTTCAGTGTTGGTTTTGAGGATGGTTTTTTCGGGGTCGCGCTTGCCGGTGTATCGACCGGAATTGACGTCGATGGAGACGAGTGCTTCGGTGGGCTCGATGATGAGGTAGCCACCGGACGGCAGATCACACCGACGCTTGAACAGATCGCGGATTTCTGTTTCGATGCCCGCTTTGTCGAAGAGCGAGACCGTGTCTTCATACAACTTGACGCGCTCAACCAATTCCGGCGCGATGCTCTGCAGGTATTCGGTAATCTCGTTGAACACCTGCTTTGAATCGACTGTGACGCCTTCCACTTTCGCGCTGAATAAATCGCGAATGAGACCACGAGTCACATTCGTTTCGCGATGCACCAACGCCGGTGCGCGAAGAAATTGGGTTTTCCGTTTGATGCGCTTCCAGTTCCCCATGAGCGATTGCAACTCACGCTCGAATGTCTCCGTCGTCGCGTCTTCGCTCACGGTGCGCACAATGACACCGCCCACATCGTCGGGCAAAATACCTTGCATCATTTGACGCAACCGTTGACGTTCGCTACGCTCGTCGATTTTACGACTCACGCCTACTTTCGACGCAAACGGCATGTAGACGATAAATCGACCGGCCAGCGACACTTGCGCGGTGACCCGCGGACCTTTGGTGGAGATCGGCTCTTTACTGATCTGCACGAGAATGTCGTCGCCACGTTTGAGCAAATCCTGGATGGGCCGCACTTCGCGACGTCCACGTCGCCCGCCGCCCGCTCCACCGCTAGCGGCCTCTTCGCTGCTCTCTTCTTCGTCGTCGTCTTCGTCATCGGAGACGGAGGCGTCATCTACCACCACATCGGCGGCGTGAAGAAACGCGGATTTTTCGGTACCGATATTCACAAAGGCGGCCTGGATGCCCGGCAGTACTGCCTCGACCTTGCCCAAGTACACATCGCCAACCATGCGACGCGCATCAGGCCGATCGACCAACAGTTCCACCAACTGACCGTCCTCAATGATCGCAACGCGCGTTTCACGCGGCGTCGCGTTCACCAGGATTTCTCGCTTCATTCTGTAAAGTCTCTCGCTCGGGCGGCGGCGACCCCGCTTGACCCGACCGGCGACGAACACTGTGATACCACGAGTTGCCCCAGCGCACGCCAGAGCGGCGGCACCACGGACGACGTCACGGGCTCCCCCACGCAACGCGAGAAATCGTTCACGCTGCTCGCGCCCGGCAAGACGAACGACGCGCGCCAAGAGGCGGCGGTCAGCACGAGATGCAGGAGAAAACGCGACAGCATGCGATCGACGCACAGTGGCGTGACGCGCGATGGGGCGTTCAGTGGGCGTCGGCAAGGCGCGCTGGCCTTCTCCGGCCCCCGACCGAAACGCAAGTGATCCGCGAGTCGCACGGACCACCGGCGCCTGATGCGACGGCTACGATAGCTACAAAAGCGGGAAGTACTAACTACAACAAAAGAAGGTTACACGGGACGGAACGTTTGCCGCAATACGCGACACACCCGGCGACCGTCACACGGCCGCCGAGTGACTCTGCTAACCGCGCTTAGTCGACTAATCCTTTGAGTAAATGCCTCGCGATGACGATGCGCTGAATCTCGCTGGTGCCTTCGCCAATTTCGCCGATTTTCGCGTCACGCATGTATCGCTCGACGGGATAATCCTTGGTGTAGCCGTACCCGCCATGAATCTGCACGGCCTTGAGCGTCGCGCGCATGGCGAGCTCGGAACAAAAGAGTTTTGCAATGGCCGCTTCTTTGCCAAACGGTTTTTTGTTTTGCGCGAGCCACGCCGCGTGGTACACCAAATGACGGCCGGCTTCAAGTTCGGTGGCCATGTCGGAGAGCTGAAATTGAATGCCCTGAAAGCTGGCAATCGCTTGTCCAAAC
>JAYTTR010000168.1:0-8870 GCA_043744935.1 Gemmatimonadaceae bacterium | reverse complement strand
TCCTGATCCCACGGCGACAACGTGCGCAAATCAATGACTTCGACCGACGGTCCACCTTCTTCCGCAATCTGATTTGCCGCAACTAATGCGCGTTGCACTGTCGCACCGTACGTAACGACCGTAATGTCGGTGCCCGCGCGTACCGTGCGCGCTTTACCAAACGGAATCATGAAGTTGGGACCCGGATTCTGCCCCTTGTTGTACGTCTGTCGATAAAGATGCTTGTGCTCGAGGAAGATGACCGGATCATCGCAACGAATGGCCGTGCGCAACAACCCATTCGCATCCAGGGCAGAACTCGGACACACCACGCGCAGTCCCGGGCAGTGCGTAAACAGCGACGCGCCCGTTTGCGAGTGATACAACGCGCCGCGGATGTAGCCACCGTACGTGGTGCGCACGACCATCGGTGCAGCGAACGCATTGTTGGAGCGCCAGCGCATCGTCGCTAACTCGTCGCGCAGCTGCATGTACGCCGGCCAGATATAGTCGAAAAACTGAATCTCGACAACCGGTTTGAAGCCGCGTTGCGCAAGTCCAATTGCGCGCCCGATAATGTTCGCTTCGGCCAACGGTGAGTTGTATACGCGCGCGCTGCCGAATTGCTTCTGCAGGCCCCACGTCACCTTGAAGACACCGCCTTTGCCTTTCACTTTGCCTAAGTGTTCGTCGCGCGAGACGTCGGCCACGTCTTCGCCAAACACGAGAATACGTCCATCGCGCGCCATCTCGTCTTTCATGCACGAGTTGAGCAAATCCACCATCGTGGTGGGTTGACCAGAAAACTGCGGGTCATCCTCAGTGTCAAACGGCTCGCCGCACGGGTCGACGTCTGGCGAATACACCGCGAAATGCACCGTGTCAGGGCTTGGCTGGGCTTGCGACAATGCATCGTCGGTCGCCGCGAGCACTTCGGCATCCACCGACTCGCGAATGGTTTCGAGTTCTGCCTCGCTCGCGATTCCGTCGCGCAGAAACCACGCCGGCCATGTCACGAACGGATCACGCAACGCATCGGCATCACGTTCATCTTGCGGACGATAGAACACTTCGTCATCCGACAACGAATGGGAATACGGGCGGACCACTTTCGCATGAACCAGCGCCGGTCCTTTCCGCTCGCGCGCATAGGCCACCGCACGTTGCATGGCTGCATGCGACGCCAGCAAATCGCAGCCGTCCACCTCTTGGATATACAAGTCTGGGAACGACGCGACGAGTTTCGAGATTGAACCACCTGCGGTGCCTACTTCCACCGGAACGGAGATTGCGTACCCATTGTCTTCCACGAGATACACCACGGGCAACTTCAAATTGCACGCGGTGTTGAGCGACTCCCAAAACTCACCCTGACTGGTGGTGCCGTCGCCCGTTGTCACCAACGTGACTTCATCGCTGGCAAAATTGTCGCTGATGCCGAGCATCTTGGCACGCAGGGTTGCCTCAGCACTTCCCACGGCCTGGAGGAACTGCGTGCCTGTCGGCGACGAACTCGACGCGATGTTGAGCGCTTTGTGCCCCCAGTGACTGGGCATCTGTCGTCCACCAGAATTTGGATCAATTGCCGCGCCAACCGCGCTGTACAGCATCTCGTTGGCGGTCATGCCGAGCATCAGGCAAAGGGCACGATCGCGATAGTACAGGTAAAACCAGTCATGCGACGGACGTAATACCATGCCGGCCGCGATCAGGATCGCTTCATGCCCGGCGCCCGAAATCTGGAAAAAGATCTTGTTCTGTCGTTTGAGCTGGATTTCTTTGTCGTCGATACGGCGCGACAAGTACATCATGCGATACGCGTACAGCAGTTGCTCGCGAGAAAGTGCGGGCTCGGCGATCGCGGCCTTGTCGGCGCGAGTCGGGCGGGTCGTAGTTGCCATCGTATAGACTCGAAGGGTTGCAGGACGAAGCTGGAAAGCTAGTGACGACGATCGCCCGTTGACAGACGATGGGACGGTCGGGAAGATGTCAGGTGTAACCCGCGTGCCTTCGTGCGCGGGTTGGTCGTCTCTCGAACACATGTTGAGCCCGTAACTTCATGCACGCACCAACCTCTCCGATGACGCCTTCCAGCGGTCACTGTATTTTCTGCGACCTAATGCGCGGTGCGGCCGAAGTTTCGATCGTCTACGAGGACGCGACGGCTATTGCGTTCCTGGATATTCAGCCCGTGAATCCCGGCCACCTGCTTGTCGTGCCGCGCGATCACTATGAAACACTGCAGGATATTCCCGGTCACGTCGGCGCGCATCTGTTTCAGGTAGCGACCAAGCTGATCCCGGTGGTGCAAACGGCGTCTGGTGCGACTGACATGAATATCGTGGTAAACTCGGGCGCCGCCGCCGGGCAAAATGTGATGCACTACCACATTCACCTCATTCCGCGCCGAGAGGGAGACGGGTTTGATGTGCCGTTGCCGTTTCCTGGCTCACAGATGCCGAACCGCCAACAACTCGACGCGATGGCGGCTCGTATCGGGAGCATGCTGCGTGATCCGCTGCGTGATGGTGGTATGAAGTTGTAACGCGAGATGTCGTCGTCCCGTTGCAAAAAGCTCTTGACCGCATGGCGATCTGTGTTCTATCGTGCGTTTGTGATGGCGAGCAAGCGCCATCCGGCTCGCGTTCGCACGGTTGTGCAGTGCAAATGCAGCTCGCAGGGCTGTCTCCACCCGGTTCCACCAGGAGGATGATGCGCTCCACTTTCGGTGATACTCGCCTGCGATGCCCCGCGCGTGATCGACGCCCACGTCGTCGCGGTGGCTCGACCCCAACGATTCGTCGTCGGGGAAGTTCCCCAACGGCGTCGCTCGCCGATCAATGTCTCATCGATTTCCGCCCCGACATGAGGATACTCGCCTCTGTCGGGGCATTGTTATTATGGGGAGGGCATCGCTAAATGGCGAGACGATCGGCGTTGCGATTGGCCCGCGGCTCTGCGGTGCGCGGCATGCGTCCATCCAAGCGATCTGCAGTGCGCGCGCGGGGCACGAAATCGGCCAATCGATCAAGTACGCGCGACGTCGCGCGGCTGCGGTCCGGCGCGTTCCTCGTGCATACGGCGTTGAAGCGGGCGATGCGCAAAACCGCGCTCCGCGATTGTGGGCAACGCTGCGTGTATTGCGCCACTCCGCTCGATCAGAGCACCGCGACGCTCGATCATGTAGTGCCGCTTGCGCGCGGCGGTGCACACGATCCGGGCAACGTTGTGGTGGCATGCGGCCCATGCAATCGACTGAAGGGCGAGCTCTTTCCATTCGAGTTCTTCTCGCGACACCCGTGGGCCGGCGCAAATTTCGTTCGCTATGCGCGCTCGGTACATCGTGCGCTGAAGCGTGGTGCGCGACGCGCTGTCAGTTTGGCGTTTGCGCGCGATCTTGCACGTGATATGTCGCGTGACGAGGCGTACGCAGCGTAGCATGTGGGCGGGGCGTTTATTGTACGTGAAGACTGACGCTGTCCGCGCCCGCCGCTCACCATTCAGGGCGCGGGCCGCTCGGTCCGCGTCCAGCTCCGTCTCGATGAGAACGACACTTTGCCAGCGCCTGTCCAATGACCTCGATGTCGCCGTTGATCGCTCGCGTTTTCCGCCCGATTGTCGTGACGCTGCTTCTCGCGGCCGGCCGACCGCTGTCGGCACAGCAGGCGCCATCGGCGCTCGCTGCGGCGGTGTCGGACAGCATTGTTCGACTTGCCGTCGACCCGGCAAAATTCAAAGGCAAACCGGTTGTCCTTTTGCTCGACGAAGCCATCTACCGCGTTGAACCAGACGGACGCGGAGCGCGCCGCACGCGACAAGTCATTCAAGTGCTCGACCAAAGCGCGGTGCGTGGTCTCTCGGAACGTGCCTACAGTTACGCAAAGACGCATCAAACGCTCACCGTCCACTGGGTGCGGGTACTGAAACCCAATGGACAAGTAGTGAGTAACAAAGTGTCGCAAGAGCAAGAGTCGGACGTGCCCGCCGCCATGTCCAATCCGATTTATCAGGATCAGCGAGTCAAACGATTGTCGCTCTCAGGCGTTGCGGTCGGAACCATTCTTGATATCGCGTGGACGCTGGAAGAAACGGCACCGTCACGAGCCGGCGATTTCTTCTTCCGGTGGAACGCAAATAACACGACGCCCATCGTCCATTCGCACTTTGTGCTCGACATTCCCGATGGCTTCGCGCCGCGTATTGCCGAACGTAATCTCACGTCGCGACGCACAGAATTGGTGACGGGCGGTCGACGGTTGATCACCTGGTCGGTGCACGATGAACCCGGCATTCTCCCCGAGCCGTTTGCTGCAGATTCCAACGATGTCGTGATGACCGTGACGATCGCACCGCCCGGCAGTTGGAATGATCTCGCACACTGGTATGATGCCCTCGCGCGTGACCGTTACGCGCTCGATGCACCCGTGGCAGAACGCATCGATTCACTCGTACGCGCGAGCGGCGCGCGAACACGGCTCGATACGATACGCGCCGTGCGTCGATGGGCCGCACAAGACGTACGGTATGTGTCGGTCGCTCTGGGTATCGGCGGTTACCAACCACGCACGCCGTCTGAAGTGATCACCACGGGGTTTGGTGATTGTAAAGACAAGGCGACGTTGTTTGTCGCGGCGCTTCGCCGGTACGGCATTCAAGCAAGTCCCGTATTGCTCGCGTTGGGCGGTCGCCCTGATCGACTGCTACCGTCCATCTACCAGTTCAATCATGCAATTGCCGCAGTGCGCGAAGGAAAAGACTGGACGTACACCGACTTGACCGCCGACGTCATTCCATACGGTGTCATTCCCGATGCCTACCAAGGCGCGCTCGGCCTCATTGTCAATCCAGATGGCTCAGCGCAGGAGATCACGTTCCCGGTCACGTCGGCCAACGAGAATGTAAATACGCAGCGACTCAGCCTCGCCGTCGACACATCAGGCCACACGGTTGGACATGTGACAGAAGAGTCACTCGGCGTTTTGTCGTATCCGATGCGCAGCGCTTTCGCCTCACCGCTCGATTCGGCGCGCCGCGCCGCAATCGGGAAGGCGCTCGCGCAGCGCATTTTCGCTGCCGATGCGACAGTGGATTCGATTGTCGCCTTTGACGGACGCGATGAACGCGCGCATCCGCAGATGTCGTATCGCATCGTGGCAGACGCGACATTGAAGTCCGTCGGAGATGTGCGGTTATTCACACTTTCGCCGGCTATTCGCGGACCTGCGAGAGCCTTGCGCAATCTGGCGCGCGATCTCGAAAGTCGGCCGAAACGCGTGTTCCCCATTGATGCGGCGCAGTTGTTAACGCCGTCCGTCGCTGTAGTGGATCTGCATCTCACGGTGCCCGACGGATGGAAGGCCGAGCTACCCAGGAACGTGATTGCGACCACGTTCTTCGGGAAGTACGAGTCGACGTGGACACAAATCGGCAACGACGTGCACTTGGTCCGACGCATCACGGGCGCTCGCGGCTATTTTCCTGCAGCGCGAATTGTCGAAGTGATCACGTGGCTCAAGGCCGTGGGCATGGATGACTACGAATTTCTTTCGCTGCGTCAAACAACGTCGCCGTAACACGTTCCTCTCTTTTTCCGCTTACTCCCATGCGCTGGTTGCCCGGTGGCCGTAGTGACAACCTCGAAGATCAACGCGGCGACTCGTCCGGTGGCGGAGGCGGCGGATTTGGTGGCGGTCGTTTGGGAATTGGCGGCGTTGTAGTGCTGCTCGTCCTCAGCTTTGTCTTCAAGCGCGATTTATTGAGCGAGTTCGGCGGCAGCGTGGATAGTGGCGCGCCGGTCAGTGCGCACGCGAATGCTCCGGTGAACGACGCTGCAGAGGAAAAGATGGTGCAATTTGTGTCATTTGTTTTTGACACGTTGCAGTCTGATTGGCATCGCATCGTGCCGCGATACACAGACGCGAAGATCGTGCTGTTTCGCAACGCGATCACGTCCGCCTGCGGTCGTGCAGAGGCGGGAAGCGGACCGTTCTATTGTCCCGGCGATCGCAAAGTGTACGTCGATCTGAGTTTCTTTTCGCAGCTCGATCGTCAGTTCGGCGCACCAGGTGATTTTGCGCAAGCGTATGTGTTAGCGCATGAACTCGGACATCACGTGCAGAACGTGCTGGGGACGGAGCGGCAAGTGCGCGCGTTGCAGCAACGTGATCCAGCGGCGGGCAATCAGTTGTCGGTGGCGTTGGAGCTGCAGGCCGACTGCTATGCTGGCATATGGGCGCATAGTGCGCAGTCCGAAGGTGTGTTGCAGGCAGGTGACATTGATGAAGGGCTCAATGCTGCGGCTGCTGTCGGCGATGATCGTCTGCAAAAAATGTCGACGGGTCGCGTCAATCCGGAGACGTTCACGCACGGATCATCGGCTGATCGACGTGCGTGGTTTCGTCGTGGATTTGATTCGGGCGATCCCAGCGTGTGCGATACCTTTCGCCAAGGGAAGTAGACAGGGTGTCGCGACCAGGTGTGCTTGAGGAGCTCAATTGGCCAACGGTGCGTGCAGCGTCATGGCCAGTGGTCATTTTGCCGTTTGGCGCGACGGAGGCGCACAATACGCATTTACCCTATGGCACTGATACGATTCTTGCGCGCGAAGTTGCGGCGCGCGTGTGTGTCGCGTGTGCCGAACGTAACGTGCGTGTAGCGACACTACCGGCACTCCCGTTTGGGGTGAATACCACGCAGCTCGATTTGCCGCTCACGATCAACGTGATGCCGAGCACGCAGTTGGTGGTGTTGCGCGATGTCATTCGAAGTCTTGAACCGCATGGAGTGCGCGCGCTGCTGTTGCTCAATGCGCATGGCGGCAACGAATTACGTGCACTCGTGCGTGAGCTCCAGCCAGAAACACACATCGTGTTGGCAATCGCGAATTGGTGGCAAGCGGGCAATCATGACCTCTTCGACGAACCGGGCGATCACGCCGGCGAGCTTGAAACGAGCGCCATTTTGCATGTGGCGCCGCATCTGGTTGCGGAACGCGGCACGTGGGGACATGGCGCATCGCGTGCGAGCATTTTTGAAGGGGTGCGCACTGGATGGGCGTGGCTACCGCGTCGATGGAGCCAGGTTACGACAGATACAGGCGTTGGCAATCCAGGCGCGGCTACCGCAGAAAAAGGTGCGCAGTTTGTTGCGCAAGCGGTGGAACGCATTGCGCAACTTTGTTGTGAACTCGCAGCGGCCGATGCGTCCGCACTTTACCGGTGAAAACCTGAACCTAGTAGTCAACCGGACGCAAATACGACTCGCCAATGCCCGAGTGACTTACCAAGGCCGTTGACGGCGGACGCCGCTTCCAATGCGTGCCATCGAGTCGTCGTTTCACGAGTGCCAGTTCGTCCAGCTGAAATCCGCGCGAACGCATGGCTTCATGTGAAAATCCATGGAGCAATCCGTTGAGAATATTGTCAGCACGCGCATAGCTGATGCCGAGATCTGCTTCGTCGGTTTGTCCGACCACTAAATCTGCGGTCGCGGGTTTGTTGACGATCACCGATGGCACACCAAGATGTCGCGCCAGTTGCCATACTTGCGTTTTGTACAGATCCCCAATGGGATTCACCGGTGGAGAATCGTCGGCGTGCCATGTGAAGTAGCCGAAGAGTCGTTCGGTCTTGTTGCCGGTACCAAGCGGCAGTGCGCGATACCGCGCCGATAAATCGAAAAGTGCAATCATGCGCGCGCGCGCCATCACGTTGCCACGACGTCCCACGTCGGCATCCGGTTCGTTTACAAAGTATCCGTCCACAGCTGCCGAGATATCCAGGGTGCGCGATTCGATACCAAGCGCATCAATCACGAGTTGCGCGTGGTCGAGCGATTCCTGACTTGACGTTCGATATGGCAGTCGCACGCCGATGACGTTGCCGCGGCCCAACGCTCGAACGGCGAGAAATGCCGTGACCGCCGAGTCTACGCCGCCTGACAGCCCGACAACGGCGCGTGCGAAACCGCGCCGCGTCATCTCTTCGCGCAAAAATCCCACAAGCCACGTTTCCGTGAGCTCGGGATCAACTTCAAGCGGTGGTGGTCCACCTTGTTCGCCAACAGTGTGTCGAATGACCGGGATGGCATCAGGTACGCTGCGCACGCGAGCATTCGCGAGCTTGAGCGCCTCGATGGGCACCTGAAATTCACCAGTCGTGAATCCGCGCGCGCCGCTCAATAAATCTGCCGCGGCGGGTTCAGGTCCATCATACATGAGCGGCGCTGCAATGCCCTCTTGGACACGACGCACGGTTTCCAGCACGTGAGGCAGTGCCACGCGAAGATCACTCAACAGCGGCGCGTCTGCGCGAGCGCGAACGAGGTCGTCAAGATCAATGGTGATGGAGAGAAAACTCTCACTCCACACTGGTGCGCGACCACGCACATCGCCGCCTGGACCAACGAGCATTGACGTTCCGAAGAATCGTTTCCCGCCCTCGGTGCCGACGAGATTTGACAAGCTGGCGTACACGCCATGCTCTTCGGCGATGTCGCGGATCAGCCGTTCCCATCGCGCGGCGCTATATGGGCCTGGAATGCCATCGTCGCGCGGCCAGATTCCACGGGCCGGGGCAGCAGCGCAGACAAAGATCAGTTGCGCGCCATCAAGCGCGGCAATCGTGCCCGCGATGGAATGCCACGCGTCCTCGCACACGAGGATGGCGGCTTTGCCCCACGGTGTTTCAAACGCACGAATCTCGTTACCGCGTTCGACAAATCGTTCTTCGTCAAAAAGGCCGTACGTCGGCAAGAAATTCTTGCGATGCACATGCCGAAGCACAGGGGGACCATCGTCGAGTCCGATGGTGATGTAGGCCGCACTGTTGTGCAGGGTGTCGCGCCAGCGTTCGTAAAATCCGACGACGATATCGGTTGGCAGACAGATGATA
>JAYTTR010000167.1:0-2299 GCA_043744935.1 Gemmatimonadaceae bacterium | reverse complement strand
TCGGCGATGCGCGTTTTGGCTTCGACGATTTCCTTCGCGTCCGGATACGATGACAGGAGCGCGCGAAGGATAGACACCGCCTTCAGTCCATACTCCGGGTCGAGCGACGGGCTGTGCCACAATTTCTGGTAGCTCCGTCCGACCCCCAACATCGACGTTGGCGCGAGCGTGTCGTCAGGGAACCCGTCGGTGACGCGTTCGTACGATTGCGCGGCCAGCAGATACGCCGACTGTCGCTCGTGCGCCAATGCGAGATAGAAGTACGCGGGCGCGAGCAGCGGATCGCGCGCGGACAGATCTGTCGTGAGACGATCAAACCCGAGCTGCGCGTTCTCCCAGTGCTTGCGCTGAAACTCCAGCAACGAGGCACGGAACAGCGATTCGGGATTGGAGAAATTGCGTGGCTGGAAGCCCGCTGAGCAGCCGGCCAACGTGGCGACGATGCCCAACAGGACCAACATGCGCCACTCGATACGAGGCGTTCGGTTATTCATGCGGTGACTAATACCCAAAGCGAACGGGACAGGTCCGGACTGTTGATACTCACGCCTTTGTTCCGGCCGACCATCGACCCTTTGTGGCCAAGCCAACGACTCGTGCCCGACCACCCGTGGTACTAGCCATGACATTGCGCGTGTCTACGACGAGGGTGGCATGATCAGCGACGCGCTGGTAGTCGATGCTCTGGTGATCGGTGATCACCACAATCGCATCGGCCCAGCGGAGCATCTCGTCGGATAGCTCAACGCCCTTGCGCACATGATCTTCTTCGCGGAACTCGTGCACAAACGGATCGTGAAATTCCACGTGCGCACCGCGCTCCTCCAGCAACCGAATCACATCAAGCGCCGGGCTTTCCCGCACATCATTGATGTCGCGCTTGTACGCGACGCCGAGCACGAGAATACGACTGCCTCGCACCGCTTTACGCACTTCGTTTAATGCGTACGAAACCTTCTCTACAACATAATCCGGCATGTGCGAATTAATTTCGCTGGCCAGGTCGATGAACCGCGTCTTGTAGTTGAGTGTCCGCATCTTCCACGCGAGATAGTGCGGATCGAGCGGAATGCAGTGACCGCCTATCCCCGGCCCCGGCGTGAATTTCATAAATCCAAACGGCTTCGTTGCCGCTGCGTTGATGACTTCCCACACATCCACGCCCAGCTTGTCACACACAATCGCAATCTCGTTTACCAGGCCAATGTTGACGGCGCGGAACGTGTTTTCCAGCAGTTTGACCAACTCTGCCGCTTCGGGTGACGACACCGGAACGACGGTATCGATGCAACTCGCGTAGAGCGCGCAGGCGACTTCGACACAATCCGGGGTAATGCCACCAACAACCTTCGGTGTGTTGCGCGTATTGTAAATCGGATTTCCTGGATCGACGCGCTCTGGACTGAATGCAACGAAGACGTCCTTTCCAACGATCAGTCCCTGCGCTTCAAGGCGCGGCTGCAGCAGTTCGCGTGTCGTCCCCGGATACGTGGTGCTTTCAAGCACCACGCACATGCCCGGGTGCGCCTGACGCGCAATCGCATCGGCCGCCGACAAGACGAACGCCATGTCCGGATCGCGCGTTTTTGACAACGGCGTAGGCACGGCAATCGACACCGCATCGCACTCTTTCAATCGCGCTTCAACCGCAGTGGCCACGAAGCTGCCCGCCGAGACCGCCGCGAGCACATCGGCATTCGGCACATCTTGAATGTGCGACTTCCCCGACATCAGCAGATCCACGACGCGCTGACTCACGTCGTAGCCGATCACGCGAAAACCTGCGTGCACGAATTCCATGACCAACGGCAGGCCGACGTAACCAAGTCCGACCACGCCGATGACCGCACTGCGATCGTGAATCTTGCTAAGAACCGCCGCCTTCATCAAAGACATCTCCACAGTCGACGGAGGCTCATCGACCAAAATATGTGCGAACCGCAGTGATCACTTCATCGAGCTGCGGGATTGTCAGTTCAGGGTACACCGGCAGGGACAGCACTTCTTTCGCCGCTCGTTCCGACTCTGGGAACTGCCCTTCCGAGTAGCCAAGGTACGCGAAGCACGGCTGCAAGTGCAGCGGCAAGGGATAATAGACCGAATTACCCACCCCGACCCGCTTCAAATGGGCCTGTAACGCGTCACGTCCGGCTAGCCGGATTGTGTACTGGTTGTAGATGGACGTGTTGGCCGGATCGACGTACGGTGTCGCGATTTCCGCGACGTCAGCGAACGCTGCGTCGTAATACGCCGCGTTTTTCCTCCGTGCGCCACTCCATGCTTCAAGATACGGCATCTT
>JAYTTR010000166.1:0-8914 GCA_043744935.1 Gemmatimonadaceae bacterium | reverse complement strand
TGGATTCGGGAACGGTGGCCGAAGTACGCGAGCGACTCGATACGTCGTTGGCGTATACCACTGTGTTAACCATGCTGCGGGATCTCGAGCTCGCGCTCGCCCAGCGACGCATCAGTCAAGTTCACCTCGGCGGAAAGATCTATCTACTAGCATGGTAGTAGATATGCGTGTTCTCGTGTGATTTGTCAACTATGGTAATAGTAGATCGTGCCCAGCGACGACCCTGACATTACCTTTTGCGTTACTCCCCCACCCCTCCTGTCTGGAGTATCAGAATGCGAATGCTCGTTCTCGGCGCGGGTCTCCAGGGTTCTGCGTGCGCGTTCGACCTGCTGAACACGCCCGCTGTTGAACGCGTGATCCTTGCTGACGTTCGCGTTGGCACGTTACCGCCTTTTCTCCAACCCCACCTAGGCGCCCGACTCACGCACGTTGCGCTTGATGTCCGAGATGCGGAAGCAGTTTGCGCCGTTTACGCACAGTGCGATGCCGTGTGCAGCGCGATTCCGTACTATCTCAACTTCCCGCTTGCTCAGTTAGCGGTCGAAGCCGGTGTGCACTTCGCCGATCTGGGCGGCAACACGATGATTGTCCTTGAGCAACAGAAACTCGACGACGCGGCGAAACGGAAAGGCGTGAGCATTGTTCCAGACACCGGTCTTGCACCAGGCATGGTGAACATCATCGCCCAGCACGGTATCGAACAGTTTGAGAGCGTCGAAACCGTGCGTCTCTTTGTTGGTGGACTCCCGCAGGTGCCAGAGCCCCCTGTTGGCTACCAGATCGCGTACTCCATCGAAGGCGTGGTGGATTATTACACGACGCCGTCACTCGTCATCAGCAACGGTGCGCGCGAAACACGCGTCGCGCTCTCCGACATCGAGCCAGTGCGTTTTGCCGAGCCGCTCGGCGAGCTCGAGGCGTTTCATACGGCCGGTGGTTTGTCCACCATGGTGTATCGCTATGCGGGAGTAATTCCAAACATGGAATACAAAACGCTCCGGTATCCTGGACATGCTCGCATCATGGAGGCGATTCGTGAGTTGGGACTCTTCTCAACCGAGCCGGTTGATGTGAAGGGGCAACAGGTGGTGCCGCGTGATGTCTTTGTGCGGGTGGCTGGTGAAAAATTGCGCAAACAAAAACCTGACCTCGTCGCGCTGCGTGTAGAGGTGACGGGTATGCGCGACGGTGTCCGGAGCACACGCGCGTGGGAAGTTGTCGATCACTTCGATGCGGCGCACGGCATTTCGGCGATGATGCGCACCACTGGATACACACTCTCCATCACGAGTCAGTTGCAGGCGACGGGTATTATTCCGCCTGGTGTTCAGACGCCGGATCAGTGTGTGCCTCCGCAACGATATTTTGCGATGTTGGCGGAACGCGGGGTGTTTGTCCGGGATCTTGGCGATAGGGACCAGGGGATAGGGGAAAGGATATGACGGCATCCGTGAAATTGACGACGAGGCGAGTCGTGCTCCTGGCGTTGGTTTGCGTGGGGAGTGCGATGCAGGCACAAACCGCACCCGCAGCGCGCGGTGCGTTGGTTGGTACGATTCTCACCGAGCGCACGGAAAAACCTGTCGCTGATGCGGAGATCGCGATCGCTGGTCTCACGGTCAGCGTGCGGTCGGATAGTGCAGGTAACTTTTCAATGCTTGATGTACCGGTGGGCACGTATCAACTCACCGTGCGCGCGCCGGGCTATGCGGCGTTTAGCGGGACGTTCACATTTCGCGACAACATCACCTTGTCGCGTGACTTCATTTTAAAGCGAACAAGCAACACGTTGGCAACGGTTGATGTGACGGCGCGTGCCTTTGCTCCCTCGAGGAGCCCGCTCGCTGAGTTTGAAGAACGGCGTGCGCTTGGCACTGGGCATTATCTAACCAGCGACGTATTTGAAAAATCTCACGGGCGCAAACTCACCGATGTGCTCATCAGCTCCATACCCGGTATCATTGCAATTTCGAACAATACTGAGCGCTCGATCGCTGCGGGAAATCGCGGCAACATCAGCGTTGGTAGCAAGCCGGGTCAGGCCGGGAAAAAGTCCGGATGCTACGTGCAGGTTGTAATTGACAATATTGTCCGATATCGCAGTAGCCCGGGTGAAACGCTCTTCGACATCGACAGCGTCGATCCGACAACGATTGGAGGAATTGAGTTCTATACCGTGTCGCAAACGCCGCTGCAATTCAACAGTACCGGCGGCGCGCCATGCGGTACGATGGTGATCTGGACCAAACGATAAACCGGCGTCTCGTCCGTTACGTTCTAAATTCTCCGATCATTCCGCGCACGCGTAGCGAAGCGGTCTGCAAGAGTTCCGCTGTGGCCGAGACTTCCTGCGCGGATGCCGACGTTTGCTCCGTGCTTGCCGCCACCTCTTCGGCCGCAGCGGCGTGACCTTCAGACGTATCGCGCGCGCTGGTGAGCGAGCGTTGCACGGCGCCGAGTGATGCACGATTGGCTGCGACCGCGCTCGACACGCGCGTGGCGGCGCCTTCGACTTGCGCCACTGCATCATCAATGCGCGACAACGCACTCGACACGCCAGCGGCAACAAGCTCCACGTCTTTCAGTCGCGTGGCACCAGACTCGACGGAACTGGACGCGCTGGCAATGCGCGATCGGATGCGCTTCACGTTTTCGGTCACTTCATTTGCGGCGTTCGCGCTTTGCTCCGCGAGTGTCCGAACTTCCTGCGCCACGACGGCAAACCCGCGACCTGCGCTACCTGCGCGCGCCGCCTCGATGGCCGCGTTGAGGGCGAGCAGATTTGTCTGCGTTGCGATCTCCGAAATAACGCCCACAAAGTCGTCGATCGCGGCCGTCGCATCGCGCAACGCAGTCATCTCCTGCTTTGAATCGATGACCACTTCGTGTGCGCCCAACAGCGTGTCGATCGCGATTTGTACCTGGTCGCGTGTGCTGTTCGTGGTGCCTCGAATTTCGCGGCCAACGCGTTCTGTTTCCTCAGCGGCTTCACCGATGGTGGCGCCTGCTTCGGCGAGCTGCTTCACCGTATCGCTCGCAGCGTTCAACGCATTGAACTGCACGGACGCGCTGTGCGACATATCCATGACTGCGGTGGTGACGTGCTGCGACGAGGCGGCTGCAGACGATGCCGACGCGCTCAGTTCTCCGGCGGCGAGCGTGACCTGATCCGCCTCGCCTTGCACACGCGTCAACAACAATCGCAGGCGTTCGCGTGCTTGTTGCATTGCTGCGATGAGTTCGGCGTACTCTTGCGCAACACGCGTTGACGAACCAACCGTTGCGGGAAGCCGCAAATCACCAGCACCGATGGCCGCCATTTCTTCGCGGAGTTGCGCGAGTGGCGACGTCACAGCACGTGACGTGCTGAGGCCGAAAAAGGCCGCCAATCCAAACGCCAAGGCCACCACGACCGCGAGAATTACCTCGGCGCGACGAAGCCCGTCGTGCATGCGCTCCATCGACTCATTCGCACCATTGCGGGCTTCGCTCCGCAGCGCCTGTAGCTCGCCTTCAATGGCTTGGATATCCTTGCCCGTTTGCTGAAGCACGCGCTGTGCATCGCCTTCGCGACCAACCACTTGCCACGCGTGCGTGATCGCAATGCGCACTTCAAGCGCCGCTTTGAGCTGCCCCAAATTTTCGAGACGGCGTCGTTCTTCTGCGCGCAGCATTGTCTGTTTGATGGCGTCGCGACGCAAACGATCCGCCTGATCAACGAGCACCAGATACTGCGTTTGATCGGTGTCACTGCGACTGTTCAGATACCGCAATCCCGCGACGAGCTCGCGCAAAATCGTTGTGGTCGCCCGTTCGGTGAATTCTGAGCGATCCGCAAGTGCGCGCACCGTTGTATCTGCCTGCGCATTGCTGCGTGTCAGTCCATACCAGCCAACGACACCAGCCACCAGCAGAAGACCGATTGACGTACCAAATCCCGCAATAAGGCGAGCGCGAATGGTTCGAAGGAGTATCACTTCGTGCTCCCGGCGGCAGGTGCCGCGGTAGCACCGATTGTGGTGACCACCACCGTACGCCCCGCAACATCGTGATTCCGTTCAAATGCAATTGGTCCGGCAACACCGTCCAATGGTGCGGTGCCTTGCCCCAGTTTTTCCAACGCATCCCGAACAGCCAATCGTGTGCGCGCGCCGCTCAGGACCGTGCGTCCGATGGCAATGGCAGCATCATACGACAACGCGGCAAACATATCGGGCTCTTGATGAAAGCGTGCCCGGTAGCGTGACAGAAAACGTTGCGCTTCGGTGCTTGTTGCACGTTCGGCGCGGAAGAACGCAACGAATCGCGCACCGTGCGCCTCTGGGGCTTCGCTCATCGCTTCGGTACCGTCGCCGCCTACAAACGGAATATCAACATGTGCCGCTTTGAGTGCCTTGATCAGCGCGATCGCATCCGGTGCGTCGCCCGGAAACAGCAAAACATCCGGACGAAGTTTGGCGAGCAATTGTGCATACGCATCCCATTCACTGATGCCGGTGAGATACGGATCGCGCTGTACCACCACCGCGCCGCGCTGCGCAAAGGCGTCGGAAAACGTGCTTGACCACTCTTGGCCATACGCGTCGTTGCGATAGATGATGGCCGCACGTCGCGCACCGAGCGAGTCGTGCACCCACTGGGCGACGTATCTGGCCGCATCCTTGTCGCTTGGCGCAAGGCGAAAAAACCACGGGCTAATGCCAGACAATCGGGGAGACGAGGCCGTGGGCGAGACAGCGACGACGGCGTTGGCGCCCGAATGTTCGGCGTCCGCGTAGACTGGAAGCGCTTCGAGGGTGTTGCCACTTTCCGGATGGCCAATTACACCGAGCACGGTCGGATCGTCTCGCAGCTGCTGCGCCACGCCGACTGCGCTGACCGCTCCTCGATTCGGTGCGCGTAGTTGAAAGCGCACGCTGCCACCCTCGTTCAAACGTTCAACGGCGAGTGTGAGGCCGCGTAAAACTCCGTCATATCCAGGTCGCCCCGGGATAGCGCCCACGCCAAGTGCGACCGTATCGCCGGCGGTGCGGTTGACGCCGGCGCTGCTACAGGCGACGGACGACCAAAGGGCAACGAGCGCTGCTATGGTCGCTCGGACAGTCGCAGATTGGGATAGGCTCACGGAGATTCCGAACTTCCTGGTCTAAATGCGCTTCAGTGGTCCCGAGGACATGGTCCATGTATGCAAGAGACGACTCGGCACGGCCGACGCAATTCGATGCCTGATTTGATGCCCGTTAGAGGTAAAAACCCTCAAAATAAAGGTTTGACAGTTATTCACGAAGCGAATAATTCGATGAGGGAGAGGAATTGGGCGCAATTTCCTTGCGAGGCGGTTAATCAGCTGTTTAGCTTCGCAGTGCTATCACATCGAATGCTCTCCGGCAAATCGCGCACGCGCGCGGGCGGGCGAGCGGTCCATTTTCAAGGAACTGGCATGGTTGGCACGTTCCGCCCGCAGCGGGTGGCATCGTTCGCGCTGCTGGGCGCTCTGGCTCTCGGGCTTGCGGCCTGCAACGGCCATTACCCGAATTCAACGTTCAATCCGAACTCGGATTACAACACCTCGATCATCGAACTGTGGGATCGCCTGCTATTTCTTGGCACGGCTGTTTTCATCTTTGTCGAGGCCGGTCTAATTTACACCATTATTCGCTACCGGAGAAAACCTGGCGGCGCGATACCGAAGCAGGTGCACGGCAACACGGCGCTGGAAATTGCGTGGACGGCCATTCCCGCGGTGATTCTGGTGTTTGTCGCGATTCCAACCGTTCGCACGATTTTTAAGACGCAAGCGAAGGCGGCGCCCGAGTCGATGCAGGTTGAGGTGATCGGGCATCAGTGGTGGTGGGAGTTTCGCTATCCGCAGTACGGCATCACCACGGCAAACGAGCTGTACTTGCCGACGGGTCGCACCGCGAATTTTCAACTCAAGACGCTTGATGTGTTGCACTCGTTCTGGATTCCGCAGATGGGTGGCAAGCGCGACTTGATCTCAAACCACACGAACTATCTGTGGTTTACGCCGAACAAGAATGCGCCGACGGCCGCATGGAATGGATTCTGTGCAGAGTTTTGCGGACCGTCGCATGCGAATATGCATTTTCGCGTCTACACGGTGACGCCGGAAGAATTTGCGAAATGGGTTGCTCACCAGAAGCAGCCCGGCATGTTTCCGGTCGCAGTGCCTCCAGTCACGGGTGCCGTATCCGCGCTTCCGTCGGGTAAGAGTTCCGTACCCATTGTACCGGTCGTGAATGGGGCGGTGGCGGTGGCGCCTGTTGTCGGGGCACCCCCAGTGTGGGCGTTCCCGAAAGAGCGCGTCGAAAAGGAATTTGCCGCCAGCATTCCCCGGACGCCCATGCCGGTTGGACTTTCCTTCGACGAGCGCTTGCTCGCGTCGGGTGATGCAGAGCGTGGGCGCGCGATCTATTCAAGGAGTATGTGCATCGGTTGCCATGCGATTTCGGGTAATCCGATGAGCATGGGTGTCGTTGGGCCGAATCTGACGCACGTTGCGACCCGATGGACGATTGCCGGCGGCGTCTACTCCAACGATGCAAAGCATCTCGCTTATTGGATCAAGAACGCCACGATCATGAAGCCGGGCAGCAAGATGCCGGCACAGGGCAAGGGCGAGACGGATCGCAATACGAAAATGGTGATGAACGTCGGCGGGCTCACGGACGCGAACATCGCGGATATCGTGGCCTACCTGCAGGCTCTCAAGTAACCGACCGGACTCAAGGAACTCATCGCGATGGCAACCATCGTTGCAGCGCCGCCGTACACGCAGATTCAGACCGAGCCATCAGCATATGGCATCTGGAGTTGGCTGACGACGGTCGATCACAAACGCATTGGCGTGTTGTATCTCGTCTCTTCGTTGTTCTTCTTCGTTTTTGGCGGCATTGAAGCCGGTTTGCTCCGCGCGCAACTGGCGGTACCGAATGGCCAAGTCTTGTCGGCCGGGATGTACAACCAGTTGTTCACGATGCACGGCACGACGATGATTTTTCTCGCCGTCATGCCGCTGTCGGCTGCGTTTTTCAACTTGCTCATTCCCTTACAGATTGGTGCGCGCGACGTCGCGTTCCCGCGCTTGAATGCCTTCAGTTACTGGGTGTACCTGCTCGGCGCGCTGTTCATCACCTTTCCGATCTTTTTTCAGATTGCACCTGACGGTGGTTGGTTTGGCTATGCGCCGTTAAGCACAAAGGCGTATTCGCCGCAAATCAACATGGATTTCTGGGTGTTGGGTTTGCAAATCCTCGGCATTTCATCGCTCGCGGCTGCGTTCAATTTCATCACCACGATCATCAACATGCGAGCGCCAGGCATGTCGCTCATGCGCATGCCGATCTTCACGTGGATGTCGTTCGTGGTGCAGTTCCTGGTTGCGCTCGCGTTCCCTGTCATCACGATCGCGCTGATCTTTTTGCAGTTTGATCGCTTTTTCGGCACGAACTTTTATACCATTGCGAAAGGCGCTGATCCGCTGCTGTGGCAACATCTATTCTGGGTGTTTGGCCATCCGGAAGTGTACATCTTGATTTTGCCAGCGTTCGGACTGGTTTCCGAAGTGCTCCCCACGTTTTCGCGTAAGCCGCTGTTCGGATACCCGGTCATGGTGTATTCGGGAATTCTCATCGGCTTTCTCGGGTTTGGCGTGTGGGCCCATCACATGTTTTCAGTTGGTATGGGCGCCATTGCGGACGCCGTGTTTTCGCTCACCACGATGCTCATTGCTATTCCAACCGGCGTGAAGATTTTCAATTGGATCGCGACGATGTGGGGCGGACAGTTGCGCTTCACGGTGGCGATGAAGTTTGCGGTCGCGCTTGTCGGCATGTTTGTCGTCGGTGGTATCTCGGGTGTGATGCACTCGTCGCCGCCAGCCGACTTGCAGCAAACAGACACGTATTTCGTGGTGGCACATTTTCACTATGTGCTGGTGGGCGGTTCGATGTTTGGTCTGTTCGCCGGGTTGTATTACTACTTCCCGAAATTCAGCGGACGCATGCTTAGCGAGAAGTTGGGGAACTGGCACTTCTGGCTGTTCTTCATTGGTATGAATCTCACGTTTTTCCCGATGCACTTTAGTGGGCTGCTGGGCATGCCGCGTCGCATCTATCGCTACGATGCCGGGCAGGGTCTCGAGCTCTTCAACATGTTATCGACGATTGGTTACGCGGTGCAGGCCGTCGCTGTGGCGATCGCCGCGGTGAACCTTTGGAAGAGCTGGCGCAACGGAGAGCGGGCGTCGAGTAACCCGTGGGGTGCGGCCACACTGGAATGGTCGATCCCGTCGCCGCCGCCCGACTACAACTTTGCCGAAGTGCCTACGGTGAAGTCGCGGTATCCGTTATGGAACGTGAAGGGCGGAGAGCAGCTCGTCCACGAAACGACGTGGGAAGAAGAGAAGAACAATGTCATTCTGACCTCGCAGCAGCTGGGCATTGTGATGCCAAATCCGTCGATCTGGCCGCTGGTATGCGCCTCTGGTATTCTCGTGATGTTTGCGGGTTTGTTGTTCATGGAAGCCAACGCGAAGCTCGCTATCGCGATCAACGTCACCGGCGCGGTTCTCTGGATCGGCGCACTGTACAAATGGTTGCTCACGCCGCTCGAGGATCATCACTAGCATGTCCGCGACCTCAACACCAGCCACTCCCTCGCATGGGGATGGTCACGCACCAGCAGGCGGCGGGCACTATACCACGCTTGGACTCGACAATCGTAAAGTTGCTATTTGGACCTTCATCGGCTCCGAGTGCATGCTCTTTGCGTCGCTCATTTCCACCTATCTGATTTACAAAGGGCGCAGTCCGGAAGGGCCATATCCACATGAAGCGTGGACGAATCCGACCACCGGAGAAGTGTTCAAACCCATCTTGAACATTCCGGT
>JAYTTR010000165.1:0-2307 GCA_043744935.1 Gemmatimonadaceae bacterium | reverse complement strand
GATACAAATGCAACGCCAACGCGAGCATGGCGAGGATGTAGAACGCTGCCACCAACGGATTTGACAATCCGGTGAGCACGTTATGATATGGGTCGAGCTCTCGGAAATCTGGGAGCACCACACCGAGCGTAAGCTGCAGCAAGTGGAAGATGATGAATGCCAAGAGCAACACTCCACCCCACCGAATCGTGCGCGCCGCAAACGTGGTCACCTGAGGCCGACGCAGTGCATACTCCTGCGGTCGTGCCGCTCGTGACAACATGGTGAGTTGATACGCCGAGATCGCGTGGAGTACCACACTCGCAAGCAAGACGGTGCGCACCACATAGAGCAGCGGCATGCTGGTACGTAAAAGCAGCGCGTAGTGATGCATGGCATCCTGCCCTTTGAACATCAGCAAGTTGCCCGACATGTGACCGATGACGAAGAGAATCCCGACGATCCCTGTCACTGCCATCACGATCTTTTTTCCGATCGTGCTCTGCCAGAAATGCTTGAGAGCGTACATAAGCGGGTTGTAAGAAAGAGCCGGTGCAGTCATCAGAGAGAGCGCGCCGGCCCGGTTAGATCAGAAGGAGATCACCGACATGGGCTCGCGCACCGCCTGTGCGGACCGCTCAAGTGCGACCTGCTCCTCTGGTGTGAGCGAAATCTCGAGCACCCTTTCCAATCCCTGGCGACCGAGTTTGCAGGGTACTCCGAGGAAGAGTCCGGACATTCCGTACTCGCCCTCGAGCCACGCCGCGCACGGCAGAATGCGCTTCCGATCATGCACAATCGCCTCAACCATTTCGACAGCGGCGGCGGACGGTGCGTAGTAGGCCGATCCCGTTTTCAGATACTTCACGATTTCTGCGCCTCCATCACGCGCGCGCTGCACGATTGCGTCGAGAGCGGCCCGATCCATCAGCTGTGTGACTGGAATGCCGCTCACGGTGGTGTAGGAAATGAGCGGCACCATAGTGTCGCCGTGACCGCCAAGCACCATCGCATGAATGTCGCGCACCGAGACATCGAGCGCTTCGGCGAGGAACGAGCGATAGCGCGCCGAGTCAAGCACGCCGGCCATACCAATCACACGTTCGCGCGGAAAGCCCGTCACTTTTTTTGCAACATAGCACATCACGTCGAGCGGATTCGATACGACGATCACGATGGCGTTCGGTGACGTTTCGCGAATTTGCTCGGAGACCGCCTTGACGATACCAGCGTTCGTGTTGAGCAGGTCGTCACGCGTCATGCCCGGCTTCCGCGCGATGCCGGCCGTGATCACGACAATATCCGAACCCGCCGTTTCTGCGTATCCGTTGGTGCCGATGACACGAGAATCAAACCCTTCGATGGGCGCGGATTCCCATTGGTCGAGCCCTTTTCCCTGAGGAACGCCTTCGACAACATCGACCATGACGACCGTGCGCCCGAGCGATTTTTCAGCGATGCGTTGCGCGGTGGTCGCGCCTACGTTACCAGCACCAACGACCGTGATCTTGTTAACCATATTTCGGTTGTCCGAGCGAAGTGCGTGTTGCGTGAGTGGATCGCGTCATGCTACGTCCAACAGTCTCTATCGATTGAAGTTAGGTCGATACACAGGAGCGAGCAACGTCGCACGTCAGCCGCCAACTTGACTCAACGCACGTAGACCACCTACCTGCATTTGCAACAGCGCGTGTTCTTTTGGTTTTTCCAGCAAGGCTTTTCGAAAGAGCGGTTCCAGCGGCTCTCCACGTCGTAATGCGTCGCGCAATAGCACTTCGTGATCACCGAAGAGACACGTGCGCAAACGTCCATCTGCTGTGAGGCGGACGCGATTACATGTCTCGCAGTAGGTGTGCGTCATCGGCGTGATCACGCCAATCGTCCCAGCAGCGTTTGGTAAGCGCCAATATGTCGCCGGACCATTGCCGCGCGATGGACCCGCGTCCGGCATCAGTGCACCCAGTGCACGAACGCGACGCAGGACCTCGTCACTCGGCACGACATGATCCCATGTGAGTTCACGAAGCTCACCCACGGGCATCAGTTCGATGAAGCGTACGTGCCACGGATGATCGCGTGTGAGTGCCGCGAACGATTCAACTTCATCGTCGTTGATGCCGCGCATCACGACCACGTTCACTTTGATTGGATGCAAACCCGCCCGCTCGGCCGCCATTGCAGCCCGCACCAGATCGAACCCCAGGTCCCGACGAGCGATCGAAACAACGCGTTCCGGCCGCAACGAATCCGCGCTAATGTTGACGCGATCAAGACCCGCGTCGGCGAGCTCCTGTGCCATCTCCGGTAACTTCACGCCATTCGTTGACA
>JAYTTR010000164.1:0-2319 GCA_043744935.1 Gemmatimonadaceae bacterium | reverse complement strand
CACGGCGCAACGCGATCCGACGAATTGGGAGTGGCATGACACCTAATCTACAGCGCCATCCATAATTATGCAAGCTATTTCAGCGACACTACACTAGGGCTACGTCACGTTGAAGCGGATAGACAGCGTGGCAGTGCGGTATAATCCTGTTGTGGTACTTTGATGCGCAGTCTAATTCTCGTTAGGTCGATTGACAGTCATCCTTAACCCATGAGCTTGTGTACTCGCTCTTCGTGTCGCACCTCGTCGCCGAGGAGAATGTCGGCGAGCTCCCCATCGATGCATCACGATACTTAGAGTACACTGACGAAAGCGTCAGCCTGCAGCTTCGCGGTCTGTCAACGGACGCCGTCGCAAGCATTGTCACGTGGCCCTGCCTCGTTATGGATGAGGGCCGCGGCAACGAGCCTGCCTTCTTGCGGGAGATCGTTTCGGTCCGTCGCACTGGGCGCAATGTCGCCTTCACGTTAAAGAAGCCGCCGGACCCGCTTCCGCTTAGCAACGACGAAGTCTGGCGATTACGCTCTGCGCTAGACATCGGCGAGTTCGAGTTCAGCCGAAACCACTTTGCAGTGAAGGACCAAGACTTGCTCGCGGTGTTGGCGACTTCTGGAAGCAGTATTTCAGATGAACTTCGGCGGACTTTTTGGCAAAGTCCGCTTCCCGCGCCGACGCGGAGTACCCTCATTCAAGCTAGGGATGTGATCGGGAATCTCAAACACACCGAGATTGACGACCTACTCCTTGAGATTGGAATTCACGATCTCCACGCGGATCGTTCGCTTGGAAGTAGGCGGGACCGAGCGAACGCAGTCATCAAGTATTGCTTTGATCACCCGGAAGCCACGACCGCCGAGAACTCTCTACTTGGTCCATTCCTCGTCAGGGCTGCGGGCTTAGTTCCAGAGGCACCTAAACGTGGAGAGGCGCCCACCAGGTCTTTCGAGGTCGTTTCATCTGGCGCTACACAGACAAGGCCAACCGTCACGCAGCCACAGCAACGCTCGCCCAATCGCGTCTTCATCGTTCACGGTCGAGATGAGGCCGCTCGCGGGAGCGTGACGGAGTTTCTGCAGTCTGTTGGACTGGTGGGAATCGTGCTGCACGAACAACCCAACATGGGCCGACACCTACTCACAAAATTTATCGATGAAGCCGAACTCGTCACGTTCGCGATAATTCTGATGACAGCCGACGACGTTGGTGGGCTTTCGGGAACTTCAGATAGCCGACCGCGTGCCCGGCAGAACGTAGTTTTGGAGCTAGGCTACTTCTTGGCGCATTTGGGGCAAGCTCGTGTGTGTGCTCTTATCGCGCCGGATCTTGAGACACCCTCAGATTTCGACGGTATTGCGTACATCCGCATGTCGGCAGATGGAGGCTGGAAGACGATTCTGCTTAGAGAACTGGAAGCAGCAGAGATGCCGGTCACGCGGATACTCCCTTGACTGCAACAAAGGTCGGTCAAGGCATGAGCAGCAGAGAGTGCTGCGCGCATCGACCTAACCCGCGTTGCTGCAGACATTGCGACCAAATATCAGTGCTAAACACTAACTTTTGTGCGGCCGCAACGCAGCAGAACGCATTTTCGTTGAAGCTGTAGAAAAAGGGGTCTGCGGGCACGCTATCGAAGTAACAATCATCGTGCCGTGATATTTCCGCGCGATGCCGGTGGGCACGTCGGTTGTTGGATCGAGAATGGTCCGAATGTGCCGCTGACGACGCGCCAGTGCCCCTGCGCGCGCGACTCCGCCCTACGCGGCGTACCCGTGGTGCGCGAGTTTCTCGATGTTGTGCACGAGGCAGAATAGCTGCCACTGCCCATCGACCTTCGCGCGGCCGCGCAGGGTGAAGCGCGTCAGTCGCTTGTTGTGGCGGAGATTCGCGAACACCGGCTCGACCGTCGCGAAGCGACGGCCATACCGCGCCCGCCCGTCCGGCGTATCAAGCCGTGTGCGCATGCGCGTGGATGCGGTCTCGGGCTTGGCGAGTATGCGCTCGCGAATGAATGCCACGTTGCGCACGCGCGTCGTCGCCGGTGTGCGGAGACACTGCGCACGCAGCGCACACCCGACGCAGTCACGCACCGTGCCGCGGAATTGCTCGGAGACAAAGCCGTTCACGATCCGCGACGCGCCGTTGCGATACAGCGCCTTGCCCGCCGGACATACACAGGTGCGTGCGACCGGATCGTAGGTGAAATCGCGTGGCGTGAACGTCGTGTCAACGCCGATTGAAATTGCACACTTCTGCTGATCGAAATTGTACACGTGGCGGGTGAGGGGACGAGCCTCGGTCGGGTGGGTCAGGCCTCCGGGC
>JAYTTR010000163.1:0-2320 GCA_043744935.1 Gemmatimonadaceae bacterium | reverse complement strand
CACGTGACAGCACGTTGTTGCCACCTGAACTGCAGTGGCTCGGAATCACGCCTGGTAAATGGACCACCGCTGTTGTCATTTCCCGACACAACGCGCTGGCGTCGAACGCGCGCGATGAAATGAGCACCGCACGGGCCGTACGCGCAATTGGCGAAGCTGCAGTGTCACGCCGTCGTCGCTTTGAACCAGAACCCGCACGAGTGGCGATCGATTCGGCGATTACGCGTGTGCTCGATACCGATTCGGATGACGCGCTGCTGGCCGTGTATGACGCATTTAAAAACGCGCCGCAGTTTCGTGCGGAAGATGTGATCGCGTCGGTGAGGACGCATGGAGCGTCGGGCTCGGAACTCGATGCCGGAACGACGGCAGCGACGGCCGACCGCTGGGAGAGTAACAACTGGGTGCTTGCCGGATCGCGCACGGCAAGCGGTAAACCCATGCTGGCCAATGATCCGCATCGCACAATCACCACTCCATCGCTGCGCTACCTGGTGCATTTGACGGCACCTGGCTGGGACGTGATCGGAGCGGGCGAGCCCGCGATTCCGGGCGTCGCGATTGGTCACAACCAACACGGCGCGTGGGGATTGACCATCTTCGGACTCGACGTGGAAGATTTATACACATATGCGACCGGCACGAGCGACACGTTGTCATACGAGTACAACGGCATGACCACGCGCATGCGTGTACTACACGACACCATTCGCGTTCGCGGCGGCGCGCCGGTGCCGATCACGATGCATTTTACGCGACATGGCCCGGTCATTTACGAGAACGCAGCACAACACGTCGCCGTGGCGTTGCGTGCGGCGTGGTTCGAACCGGGAGGTGCTCCGTATCTCGCCAGTTTACGCATCGATCAAGCACGCACGTGGACCGATTTTCGTGCGGCCGTGGGATACGCGCACATGCCTGCACTGAATTGGTTGTGGGCCGATACATCCGGCGCCATCGGTTGGCAGAGTGCGGGTATCGCACCTATCCGAAAAAATTGGGACGGTTTAGTACCCGTTCCAGGTAACGGACGTTTTGAATGGAGTGGATTTCTGCGCATCGCAGACTTACCACATGACGCGTCATCCGCACGCGGATTTTTCGGTACAGCAAACGCGCTGAACGTATCGCCGACCTATGCGCACACTGACGCGATTGCCCGCACATGGGCGGAACCGTGGCGATTGCGTCGGCTCACCGAAGTGCTCGATACAACAACGCGCGCCAGTGTTGGTGCAATGGAAGCGCTGCAGCATGATGAGATAGCCGTTGCGGCACGAGCGCTTCTCCCGTTACTGCGCGGCATTACGCTGGAGCAAGGATTAGTCAGTACAGCGCGAGATTCACTCCTTGCCTGGAACGGCGCACTCTCGGCGACTTCGATTGGGGCCGGTGTTTACGTGCTGTGGGAGCGCTCGCTAACGCGACTCGTTGCCGAGGCAACGCTCCCTGCAAACGCGCGGAGCATCATGCGGACCGTGCCGCTGTCACGCGTCGTTGATTGGCTCTCGACTGCCGACACGATACTTGGCGCACACCCGACGGCAGTGCGCGATTCGTTGGTACGACAGGCGCTCACTGAAGCGGTCGGCCAGCTGGTGGCGAAATTCGGCCCGACGATCGCACGCTGGCAGTATGGCCAAGCCACATTTCACCATGTGCGAATTGCACACCCGCTGGACGGCGCTGTCAACGATTCCTTGCGCACGTGGCTTTCTCCCGGACCGGTCGCGCGCGGTGGTTACGCGAATACGTTGAATGCTACAGGCAATGCTGACAACCAAACGGCCGGTGCGAGTGCGCGCGTGGTGATCGACCTCGCTGATTGGGAACGCGCGGTCGTGACGAACACTCCCGGACAAAGTGGAGACCCGCGCAGCGCACATTATCGCGATCTGTTTCTCCCGTGGACACAAGGCACCTACGCACCATTGCCGTACGCGCGCTCGGCTGTGGCCAAGCGCGCGGAATCGGTCGAACATTTGCGACCGTAAGGCTATCGCTCAGGTGCCGCACCGGCGGCACGCGTCGGTGCGGGATCTTTGGGCTTCTCGCCTTGCAACCAGTATGCAAACCACTGGCGAATACGACCTAGGCGATCGACGAGAAGCCACGGTTCGCCAGTGCGCGACAAGTCGTGATTGCTGCGCGGATAACGCACCATCTCCACCGGTACACCCTGTTTCTTGAGGGACATATACCACATCTCCGCACTCCCCATCGGCGTGCGGAAATCTTCTTCCGATTGCACCATGAGCATCGGCGTCTTCACTTTTTGCACGTAGCGAATCGGCGAGAGCGTGTCGTACAACTTTTGATT
>JAYTTR010000162.1:0-9011 GCA_043744935.1 Gemmatimonadaceae bacterium | reverse complement strand
CATCGGCGAAGACCAAGATCGAAGCGGCCGGTGGCCGCGTCGAAGGCTGAGGGAGACCTCCGGGCGAATGGCAGAAGCCAACAACAGGGCGGCGCAGGCTGTCGCCAACATTTACCAAACGCCTGAACTATGGGCGAAGATCACATTCACGTTTGTGTGTTTGTTGATCTATCGCACCGGTGCGCATATCACGGCGCCCGGCATCGACGTTCAGGCGCTGACGGATTACTTCTCACGAACACAGGGCGGTGGCGGCCTGCTCGGCCTGTACGACCTGTTCGTTGGCGGCGGCCTTTCGCGTGCAACCGTTTTTGCGCTCGGCATCATGCCGTATATCTCGGCCAGCATTTTCATCCAGATCGCCGGCGCTGTGCTGCCGACGGTTGACAAGATGCAAAAGGATGAAGACGGTCGGAAAAAGCTCACGCAATACACGCGATATTTGACCGTGGTGCTGGCGTTGGTGCAGGCGTACGGCTTCGCGTTGTTTACGGCGTCGTTGCCGGCTGCGGTGTCGCATCCGGGTCCGTTGTTCACCGTACAGATGATGTTGTTCTTGACCACGGGCGCGATTTTCGTGATGTGGCTGGGCGAACAGATCACGGAGAATGGCCTCGGCAACGGTGCGTCGCTGATCATTTTCTTTTCGATTGTTGAACGGATGTGGCCTGCAATTTTGCAGACCTTCCGTTTCGTGACGACGGGCGCGATTGCACCATTGTCGCTTGTGGTGCTGGGGCTCGTGATGGTGGGCGTTGTGGCAGGCGTGGTCGCCATTACGGTTGCAGCACGGCGCGTGCTCATTCAAATCCCGCAGCGAACGATGGCGCGTGGACGACAGCGCGAAGCAGCGCGCAATTTCATTCCATTGCGCATCAACACCGCGGGCGTGATGCCGATCATTTTTGCGCAATCGGTAATCGTTATTCCCGGCGCGATTGCGCAATTTAGCGGAAATGCGAAGGCGCAAGAGATTGCGGAGTTGTTTAATCCGCAGGGCCCAAATCCGTGGCTCTACTTTATTTTGTCCGCCATTCTCATTCTGTTATTCACGTATTTCTACACGTCCATCATTTTCAACCCGGTGGATCTCGCAGAGAATTTGAAGAAGCAGGGTGGCTTCGTGCCGGGTATCAAACCGGGCGCCAAGACGGCGGAATACATTGAGCAGGTGGTTGAGCGTATCACGTTACCAGGTGCAATTTTCCTCACGTTCATCGCGTTGATGCCGATCGTGATCGCGCGCTTGGTGAACGTACCGTTCGCGTTCGGTGGCACATCGCTGCTCATTGTGGTCGGTGTTGCGCTCGATACGATGGCGCAGTTGCAGCAGCATCTGTTGCTACGGAAATACGACGGGTTCATGAAGAAAGGTCGCGTTCGTTTTCGTGGACGTCAGACAACCACAGGCTTCTAGGAGCACTCCAACTCCATGGTGATCGTCCTTCTTGGACCGCCAGGCGCAGGTAAGGGAACTCAAGGCGAGCGGCTTGCTGCTCGCCTTGACGTTCCTAAGATCGCCACTGGTGATGTACTGCGAGCCGCAGTGCGCGATGGTACGCCACTCGGACTCGAAGCGAAAGCGGCAATGGATCGCGGTGATTTAGTGCCGGATGCGGTCATCATGGGCATCATGGGCGAGGCCTTAGCGTCGCCTGACGCTGCGAAAGGTGCGATCCTCGACGGTGTGGTCCGTACAACACCGCAAGCCGAAGGGCTCAACGCGCAGCTTGCGCAATTGGGACGCAAAGTAGATGCGGTGATCATGTTTGACATCGCCGAAGACGAGTTGGTTCGTCGCTTGAGTGGCCGGACGACGTGCGACATCTGTCAGCGCCCGTTCTTTGGACGAGAGCCTGGCGAAAAGTGCGCAATCGATGGACACGCGCCCGAAGGTACACTCATTCGTCGAAAAGACGACGAGCCGGACGCGGTACGCAAGCGTCTGACGGTCTATCGCGATCAAACATCGCCGGTGATCAACTGGTATGACACGCACGGTGCACGGCTCGTCCACATCGATGCCATCGGTACACTCGAAGAGGTTGAGGCTCGCGTCATGAAGGCGTTGCAGCACTAGTCGTGGCTGTCGGCTCCTCCGCCCCCGCGACGCAGCTCAAGTCGGCGCGCGAAATCGAGATTATGGCGCGTGGTGGCGTCATTCTCGCCGGTGCGTTGTCGCACATGCGTGCGGCGGTCACTCCGGGTATTTCCACGATGGAGTTAGACGCATTGGCCGAATCGTTCATTCGATCACATATTGGTGCGGAGCCGGCGTTCAAGGGCTTGTACGGATTCCCCGGCAGCGTGTGTATCTCGATCAACGAAGAAATCGTGCACGGCATTCCATCGAGAAAACGTATCCTGAACGACGGTGATATCGTTTCGCTCGACGTCGGGGTGAAGCTCGACGGCATGTTCACCGATGCCGCCATCACCGTGCCTGTCGGAATGATTGACGAGGCGACGCGCGCGTTGCTCGAGGTAACGCAACGCGCACTCGTTGCTGGGATTGCCGCAGCGTTGCCAGAGAATCACGTTGGCGACATCGGCGCGGCCATTCAAGCGGTCGTTGAACCAGAAGGCTTCGCCATCGTACGCGAACTGGTTGGTCACGGCGTGGGCTTTTCGCCGCACGAAGAATTGCAAATTCCGAATTATGGCAAGGCGAAGCGCGGCAAACGCCTTGCGCCGGGGCTCACCATTGCGATTGAGCCTATGGTCAACATCGGTACCGCGAAGACGCGTACGTTAGGTGACAAGTGGACCGTAGTCACCGCGGATGGAAAACGGTCGGCGCACTTCGAGCATACCGTGGCCATTACTGAGCAAGGGCCGCGCGTGTTGACGGGTGCATTGATCCGGTAGGTCACAAAAAACGATTTGCCTTTGTCATTCCCGGAGCTATGCATGGATGGTCTTCAGCAAAAGTTCGTGGCGCTCTATTTGGTGGCGGTCTAAATGACTGACGCTCTGCCGGACGACCTGAGTCGCCGAGATTTTGCACAGATGCTTGGTGCCGCTGCATTGACGGGTGCAATGCCTAATGACTTTCTCGCCACACGGCCACCGTCGCCGTTGTCACCGTCGCCAACCACGCGCATGGATTCGACCGCTGTTTTATCAGACGAAGTGTGCGATCTCTCGGCCGTCGAGCTCGCGTCGCGCATTCGTCGGAAGCAACTCTCAGCGCGAGAAGTAATGGCGGCGCACATTGCGCGCATCGCACGCGTGAACCCGAGCATCAACGCGATCGTCACGCTGGTCGCAGATCGTGCGATGGCCGAGGCGAAGCTGGCGGACGAGCTGCAGGCGCGCGGCGGTCCGTTGGGTCCGCTGCATGGATTGCCGGTGGCGCACAAAGATTTGGTGAGCACCGCGGGTATTCGCACTACGTACGGCTCGCCGCTGTTTCGCGACAATGTGCCTACAACCGACGAGCTCATTGTCGCACGCGTTCATGCGGCCGGTGCCATTACGTTGGGCAAAACGAATACTCCGGAGTTTGGCGCGGGATCCAACACGTTCAATCCGGTGTTTGGCGCTACACACAACCCGTACAACCATCTGAAGACGGTTGGTGGCAGCAGTGGAGGTGCCGCGGCAGCGCTCCGATGCGGCATGGTGCCGATTGCGGGCGGAAGTGATACTGGAGGGTCGCTGCGCAATCCGGCGGCCTTTACGAACGTCGTGGGCTTCCGTCCAACGCCCGGTCGCGTGCCTGATGGTGGCGGTTCGTGGTCGCCGTTGTCGACAAATGGGCCAATGGCGCGCTCCGTTGCCGACGTCGCGCTGTTTCTGAGTGCGATGGTGGGCGACTACGCGTTCGATCCACTCGCACTGGTCGACAATGGCGCAGTGTTCCGCGCCCCACTGTCCCGCAGTTTCAAGGGTTCACGCGTGGCGTGGTTTACAAACGCTGGCGGCATTCCTTTCGAATCGGAAATTACGCGCGTCGTGAATGCGTGTCAGTCTGTATTCACCGACCTTGGATGCATCGTCCAGGCAGCGGAGCCGGATTTCAGCGGCGTTGACGACGCGTTCCCGATTCTGCGACACTTGTCGTATCACTCGAGCTTCGCGAAAATGGCGCGCGAGAACCCGACCATGTTCAAGGATACGATCAAGTGGGAGATCGCCGAGGCGGAGCGCAATAGTGGGGCGGACGTGGCGCGTGCGTCTGAACGGCAAGCGAAGATGACCATTGATGTCGCTCGATTTTTTGAACAGTACGACTACTTCGTGTTGCCGGTGACACAGGTGGAACCGTTCGATCTTACGACGGAGTATCCGACGACTGTTGCGGGCGTGCAGATGCCGACGTACATCGACTGGATGCGCTCGTGTTGGTACGTCACGTTCATGGCGTGTCCATGTATTTCGGTCCCCGCAGGATTTACAGCGAGCGGCTTGCCCGTTGGGTTGCAGATCGTCGGCAAGCGTCGCGCCGATTGGTCGGTGTTGCAAATGGCGCACGCGTTTGAGCAGGTGACGCAGCATGGCGCGCGGCGGCCGACGTTGTGAGGCCGTGCCTATTTGTCTACGCGCCGACGTAGCGTTGCTGACAGCTCCGCTGCGCAACCAGCGGCGAGCATGATTTGCGATTCTGCAGAACGAAATCCGGGCATCGAAATGCGAATGTCGTACAGGCCGCGGGCTAATTCGAAGCGGTGAATCTGATCGGTGCTGTCGCGCGTGATGCTCTTGGTGGTTTCGCCTTCGACTTGAATCTTGACGCTCGCTCCAGCGGCGGGCGCAGGTCTGAATGTGATTGACAGCGTAGCGATGGCATTGCGGGCGGCGCTGGTTTTTGCCGTACACGGGGTGAATACGACGGCGGATTCGTTGCTGCCCGACGCGATCGATGCGGAGCTTGCCGAATGACAGGCAACGAGCGTCACGAGTGCTCCAAGCGACAACCGCCAGCTGATCACGATTGCGGCAGCATCGCACGTTCGGCCGCTGCTTCTGCGCGACGCGCGTGCCCCGTAGCAACGAGGACCAACTGTCTCGCTTCGGCAACGAGGCGGGCCCCGTCAGCCGCTCCTCCGGTGTCAACGGCAGCGACATTGATGCGCACATTCAGTACGGCGGCTTTGCAGGCAGTTTCGGCAAGCAGTGCCGCAACGGTGGCGTCGCTTACCGCATTGCTGTTGCCGTGTTCGGCCGCGTTTGCGGCGAGTTCTGCAACTTGTGCGGCGGCGCGCGCCGACTCGAGTGGAATTTCTGCCGCGAACAATAACGCAGCACGAATTGCCTCCTGGCGTGCAGCGAGTGCCGATTCAGGTTCACGGGGCATTGCATATGCAGTGCGGACGCGTTCGTACGCGTCGGCATCGCGTTGCACGAGCAACGAGAGTTCGCGGCGCAATGTGCTGGCGTGGAGTGCGAGTTCTTTCATCCTCGACTCAACCAACGCGTACTTCTTTTTGCCAATCGTGAGGCCAGCGACCATTTGCGCCAACGCTGCGGCCAGTGCGCCTGCATGCGCTGCCACCGAGCCACCGCCAGGCGTTGGTGCTGCAGACGCGACGCGAGAAACAAAGGCATCGAGTGCTTCGCCACCGCTGAGTGTTTCGCGCACTTTCGTTTCGAGCAGCATGTCCTTTGAAAAGCCGCGCAGTTGCACGTGTCGTGCGCCGGCGTCCAGCAATACGCGTTCCGGTACGAGTCCAACGATCTCGCTCCACGTCGGCACCACGCCGTGCGCTGCTGCTTCGGACCGCACCATTTCGAACACGCGATGGAGCGGCGTCTTCTCGGTGTCGACGAGATTCACGGATACCTGCGCCTGCCCATCAACTTCCAGTCCCAATCCTTTCACGTAGCGCAATCCTCCGCTGGAGCCACGCAGCGCCTTCGCGACCTCTTTTGCGACACCAAGGTTTTTCGCGTCACCCAAATACACGTTGTACGCGACGAGAAATGGTCGCGCACCAATAGCCGTTGCGCCAGCGGTGGGATGCACTGCTGCATTCCCGAAATCGGGTTGTCGAGCAGCGTTGACTTTAAGATCGTCGCGCAAGCCCTCAAATTCGCCGCGTCGCACGTCAGCAAGATTTTCCCGATCGGCGCGCGTTGCTGCGCGCTCATAGAGATACACAGGAATGCTGAGTTCCTGCGCGACTTTCGCACCGAGCTCGCGTGCGAGCGCGATGCAATCGTCCATGGTCGCGCCGTCGAGTGGAATGAATGGAACGACATCGGTGGCGCCCATGCGCGGATGTGCACCGACGTGCTGGGTGAGGTCGATGCGATCACGTGCGACCTGCATGGCCGCGAACGCTGCAGGCACGGCGGCAGCGAGTGACGCGACGAAGGTGATCACCGTGCGATTGTGCGATGCGTCCGACGACACATCAAGCACGTAAGCGCCCGGAGTTGCCGAGATCGCATCGCGAATGGCCGCGATAACAACCGGATCACGACCTTCAGAAAAATTCGGAACGCACTCGACGAGTGACATCTGGATATTCGGTAGGTGGAAGTGCACGTACGACGATAGTACGCGCGTGACTAGGATCGAGCGAGTTGTTCGAGCATCCAATCGTGCAGCACGGTGTTACTGGCCACAACGGGGCCGTGCTGTAACGGCGCATCTGTGCCGCGGAGTGTCGTCGCTCGTCCACCTGCCTCACGTACGATGAGTAGTCCGGCCGCGATGTCCCATGGCGCTAGCGTCAGTTCCCAGAACGCGTCGAGCCGACCGCGTGCGACGTCGCACAGATCCAGTGCTGCAGCTCCTGCGCGACGTACGCCCGCCACGAGTGGCATCAGTGTTCGCATTTGTGCCAGGAACTGATCAGCGTCGAGCAGACTCTTGAACGGAAAGCCGGTGCCCACAAGCGCCCGTGCGGGCGTCTGAGTGCTTGATACGCGCAATGGCTCGTCGTCAATAAATGCGCCACCACCAGCGGTGGCACAATACACGCCACCGCGCGCGACATCGTGGACTACACCAACGAGTGGCACACCATCCAACGCAATGCAGATCGATACGCAGTACGCGGGATAGCCGTGCAAAAAGTTTGTGGTACCGTCAAGTGGATCGACGATGGCGACCAGCCCGTGACTCGTGTCGCCGGTCGGGCCCAATTCTTCACCAACCAGTCGTATCTCTGGAATGCGATGCAACAGGGTGCGATTGATGCGCTCTTCTGCGCCGATATCGACGTCGCTCACGAAATCCGTTGCCGACTTCTCGCGCCATTCCACCGTATGCCGCGTCTTGGCGCGCTCGGCGATAAAGGTCGCGGCCTCCGCTGCCGCTTCACGCGCGGACGTGCGCCAATGGGCGAGGTCTCGACGCTGCGGAGATTGGTCAAACAAAGTCATCGTCGCGTTGCTCGGGGAATCGGCGTCTGATACGTTTGGTGGATGTCACGCATCTTTAGCGGCATCCAGCCTTCGGGCGAGCTGCATATCGGAAACTACCTTGGTGCCGTCAAGAACTGGGTGGCGTTGCAGTCGACGCATCCAGGCGCCTTGTTCTGCATTGTCGACTATCACGCAATCACGGGCCACTACGATCCGGCCGTATTGCGCATTCGTCGATGGGAGATGGCGAAGTCGTTGATGGCCGCGGGTATCGATCCGGCGTTGTGCGCGCTCTTTCAACAGAGCGATGTACCCGAGCACACCGAACTTGCGTGGGTGTTCACGACCCTCACGCCACTTGGCGATTTGGAACGACAAACGCAATTCAAGGAAAAATCGTCAAAGAGCGAAAGCATTCCGGCGGGCATTTTGATGTATCCGGTCTTGCAGTCGGCGGACATTTTGCTGTATCGCGCCGACTTGGTGCCGGTGGGTGAGGATCAAATTCAGCACCTCGAACTCGCTCGCGACACCGCCCGGAAATGGAACGCGCGCTTCGAGCACGATTTTTTCCCAGAGCCGAAACCCCTGCTGACACCCGCACGTCGCATCATGGGACTTGACGGTCAATCGAAGATGTCGAAATCGCTGGGCAACACGATCGGGTTGTTGGAGAGTGATGAAGAGATTTGGGCGAAGTTACGACCCGCGATGACGGATCCGCAGCGCGTGCGTCGGACCGATCCAGGGCGTCCAGACGTGTGCAACGTTTATTCGCTGCACCAGGCATTCAACGCACCTGCCGTTGTCGAAAACGTAGCCGTGCAGTGTCGATCCGCAGGCTGGGGTTGCGTGGATTGCAAGAAGGTGCTGTTGGAAGGCATGGTGCAGGAACTCACGCCGATTCGTCATCGTGCAGCGGCACTGGATGCGGAACCACAGCGTGTGCTTGATGCGCTCGCGGACGGAGCGCGAACAGCGCGTGCGATTGCGCAAGAAACGATGCGCGATGTGCGCTCGCGGATGGGGCTTGATGCGCTCATTGCACCCGCGCCGAAGTTGGTTGTCGCGTGACGGACACCCCGTTGCGTCGAGTAGTGGTGGACTTGATGAGCAATGTGCCGCTCATGCGCTTACCACCGTGGGGTGCCGAAAATTTGCGCGCGCACGCCCCCGCCGGTTGGGAGGTTGTGGTGATCGAAGCCACAACGCTGTCAAAAGGAGAAGGGACGAGTACCGTGAGTGCAGAGACGCTCGCCGCCGTGCGAACCGCCGAAGTGTATTTCGGCTTTGGTGCATCGGCTGCGGTGATCGATGCGGCACCGGCGCTCAAGTGGGTGCATAGTGCGGCGGCTGGTGTGACGGGTTCCATCACGCCGGCGCTTCTGAAGTCGGGACTTGTCTTGACCAACAGCGCGGCCGTTTACGCGGAGGGCATTGCCGATACGGTGTTGGCGGGTGTGCTGCATTTTGTGCGCGGCTTGGACTATGCGGTGCACCAGCAGGCCGAGTCGCGCTGGGATCAAAGCCGGTTTACGCAAGCGTCGCCGCCGCTGCGCGAACTGAATCAGTATCGCATTCTGGTGATTGGTGCCGGGGGCATCGGGAGCGCGTGCGCGATCCGCTTTTCGGCGTTGGGGTGCACGTGTGTCGGCATACGTCGTCGGCCTGAACTTGGCGTTCCACCGGGGTTC
>JAYTTR010000161.1:0-9038 GCA_043744935.1 Gemmatimonadaceae bacterium | reverse complement strand
TTTTCAGTGCGACATGCATCGACACTTATTGGTTCGGATAAATCACAGCAATTCAATCGCGGCACAGGTGATGCGACCTGGTATCACTCGCTGATTGGAGGCGCAACGATATTGTTGCACATTCGTGGCGGGATGGTGTTTGCCGGCGGGACGCAACCGAGGCTTGATGGTTTCATCCCGCCGCAGGAACGTTTGTATGCAGGCGGTCCAACGACCGTGCGCGGGTTTCGCCAAAATGAGCTTGGTCCTGCCGTGTACATCGTGGACAGCATCCGGACGGTGACGTCGGGAGGTCACGTGTACTATCGTGCCGACTCCGGCAGTATTGCCGAACGTGTCGTGCCGACGGGCGGTAACACGCTGGTTGTCGGCAACGTTGAAGTGCAGGTGCCGAGTCCGGTGGCGCCGCGATTGCTGCAGTTGGCGTTGTTTACTGATGCTGGTCGGTTGTGGAATCGCGTGAGCGGTGCACAGAGCGGCGCGTTACTTGACGATGGTCCCGCGATAAAAATTACGCCGGGCGTTGGCGTCCGGGTGGTGTCGCCGTTTGGTGCCATTCGTGTCGATCTCGGATATAATCCGTATCAGCGCTCGAGCGGTGCCGCGTATTTCAACGCGCCGCTGCAGGCGGGTGTCGCCCCGCTGTACTGCGTGAGTCCGGGTAACACGTTGGCGATCAGGCCGGCCACCACGCCGACGGCTCCAGCGCTGCAAGATGCGGGGGCGTGCCCGGCAACATTTCGTCCAACGCGCCAATCCGGGTTTCTTCGTCGACTGAATCCGAGTATCTGGATTGGGCAGGCGTTTTGACGATGACGCGGCAATAGGATGCGTAAATAAATGGCGCGTCGTCGCACGGTGGTGCTCACATCGGCTGCCGTCCTCCTCGCGATCGGCGCACTCTGCGTGGGCGCGATTGCCACGCTGACGCAAACCGACGTTGGTCGAGCGGCGATCATGCGCGCGCTTGTGCCAACAATGTCGGCGGCTATTCCGGGCCGCTTGTACGTGGGGAAAGTCGGTGGCACTCTCTTCACCGACATTACCATCGATTCGCTTTCGATCTCCGAACCGAATGGCGCGCCGTTTATCAGTACGGGTCCGATCCGCGTGACATATGATCCGCGTGATTTGCTTGATCGCCGCATCATTTTGAAATCGCTCGAAGTCACTCGACCGATCGTCACTCTCGTGGACTACGGCGATGACGATTGGAATTGGAAACGCGCTATGCGCCGCTTCGGTCCGAAGTTACCCGAGCGCCCAGGAAGCTTTGGTCAGTTTGTGCAAATTGACACGGCGACCGTGCACGAAGGGACATTGGTGGCGCGATTGCCATGGGATCCGGCCGATTCGCTGAAGGGTGCGAAACGTGATAGTGCATTGGCCTTCAACATCGCGCGGCACGATGGAGAGATTCGACGCGACGGCAACCGTACCGTTCGCGTGTGGCGGTTTGTGCGTGGCGAGCTCGCGCTCGGAAAGTCACGACTGGCCGATCCCGATTCCGCTGGTCAACGGTTTGCTGTACAAAAATTTGATGTGGTGTGGATGTATCCGCCGTTCTGGTTTCGAAACATGAAAACGACCGTGCGGAAACTTGATGATTCGTTGTGGGTCGATGATGCGCATTTCAACTTGGCCAATTCGACCGGGCATGGGAGCGCCAAAGTCGTGTGGGGCGGCGGCATGCCCGTTCGTTACGATGTGCGATTGCGCGGCGATACGGTGGCGATGGCAGACGTCTCGTGGATTGATCCATCACTGCCGCACACGGGCGGTGGCAGTACGTCGCTGATGATCAAGAATGATCCGAAAGACCTGTCTGTCATGGAGTACGTTTTGACGGATATGGATGCGCGTTCCCTCCGGTCACATGTGCGCGGCCGCATGACGTTCGGTGTTGGTGGGCCAGTCTTGCGCGTCACGGACGTTGCGCTTGATCTCGCGCCAGCCAACACTGACTTGCTCACGCAGTTTAACGGCAAGGCGTTTCCGTACGATTGGCAGGGTGATTTGACGGGACGCGTGTTGGCTAAAGGTGGCCCCGTAACGCGTTGGGTCATGGACCAGGCCACCGTGTCGTACACCGATACGCACGTGTCCGGCGCCGTGTCACGTTTTTCCGCCGCCGGTATGCTGAACATTTTCAAACCCGCTGATGCGGTGCTGAACGATGTCGGGCTTCGCATCGACCAGCTGGATTTGCGCACGCCACGTTTTGTGAATCCGTCCTTCCCCGATGTGCAGGGGTTCCTGCGTGGGTCGATGCATCTCGATTCGCTCTGGTATCACGCGAAATTCTCGCAAGCCGACGTGGTGCACGTCGATGGCCTTGGGCAACCGTCGCATTTTACCGGTAGCGGTCGCTACGCGCTGTTGACCGACGGCGTGCACTTTGATGTCGATATGCAAGCATCACCACTGTCTTACACGATGTTGTCGAAATCCTATCCGTCGCTGTCGTTTCGTGGGAGCGTCGTCGGTAGTATTCGGGCGAATGGACTGGCGGATGATTTTGCCTTGCAAATGACGCTGGCGGGCGAGGGCGGTGAGGTGGCGTTTGACGGGCGCATGGACGCCCTCGAGCCGGCATACGGCGCCACTGGTACGTTTCGCACGCGTGGCATGAACCTGCAAAATCTTTTTGCCGACGCCGCGTACCCTGTCACTTCACTCAATCTTGTTGGTGAACTTGCGCTCACAGGATCGTCGCTGGCGTCATTGCGCGGTCCGTTGCGTGCGACGGTTGATCAGTCCTCGCGCTTCGCGGATGCACGGGTGTTTGGTGGTACGGCACACGTGGCGTTCGATTCGGGACACGTGCGCGTCGACACGCTTGCCATCGAAAGCTCCGCCTTCCGTGCGCGAGCCCATGGCGGCATTGGACTGCTGAAGGCTCGAAGTGATTCGCTGCTGTTCAGTATCTCGATTGATTCGCTTGGTGGTTTGCGTCCGTGGTTGCAAGGCACCGATACGTTGGCGACGCGCTACGTTGTCGCGACGGACACGCTGCGCGGCATGATCGAAGTGCGTGGTCGCCTGCGTGGTTCGTTTGACTCACTCGATGCAACCGGCCTGCTGCTCGATGCGCGCGCTGACGGCACCAACATCACGTTTGGAACGATACAGGCGGTGCGCAGCAGCATCATGCTGAATGTGAATGATGCGCTGCGTGGTCCGAACGGTACGCTTTCCATGACGCTTGATTCCGCAAAACTTGTGGGACTTGACGTAGCCGCCGCATCGGGACGCTCGACGTTGCGGTCCGGGCTTGCCGAAAGATTTGGCTTTGATTTGCGCACACCGTCTGCCTCGCGACTCGCGCTTGCTGGTGGCGTGACTCGTCGTGATGACATCAGCACAATTGTCCTGGATACGCTGACGATTCGCGTGGATAGTGCGTTTGCCAAGCCACGAGGATTTTCGTTACTCGCGCCAGCGGTGTTTCATGTGTCTCGCGCGAATACCGGCATGCTGGACTCGCTCGTGCTCATTCACACCGACACTGGCCGCGTTGCGTTCCGTGGCACACTGGGCGACTCCGGCGCCATCAAAGGTGTACTCGACGTCGATCGCGTGCCGTTGGCCGATCTCGGCCAACTGTTGCGCACGAGTCGTCTCACCGGCGGTCGTGCGGATGCAACCGTACGCGTTGGTGGCGTGCGTGCCCGTCCGCGGATTGATGGTGTCGTTTCGTTGCATGAAGCGGTGGCGGGTCGATTGCGCATCGGCGACCTCACGATGCGCGCGGAATATGATTCGTTACGATTGGCTGTGAGCGCGGCACTGAACGTCGACGGCAAACCTGCCGTGCAGGCCGACGCGATTTTACCGCTTGATCTCGCAATAGTGAGTGGGCGGGAGCGTCAGTTGGACAAACCCCTCACGGGCCGCGTGGTGAGTACGCGTGCAGACCTCTCGGTGCTGGAGGCGTTGTTCCCGGATATCAGCCGGGCCCGTGGTCGACTATCGACCGATGTGCACCTGACCGGCACGTGGGACAAACCACAATTGCGCGGACAACTGTTGATGGACAGTGCCTCCCTGTCACTCGACAACCTCGGCATTCGCGTGGAGCGGGCGCAAGCCGACATCGGTTTGGCTGGCGACACCGTTTTCGTGCGACGCTTTGGTGCTACGGGCGCGACGCCTCAAGATTCGCTCGGTGTGAGCGGCATGGTCATTTTCAGTGATCCCACGCGGCCCGTTTTTGATCTGCGCCTTGCCGCCAATAATTTTCTCGCGATCGACAAAGCGCGCACGGCGTCGTTGACGGTCACGACCACAACGCCGCTCTCGCTGACGGGTCCGAGTACCGCACCGCGTATTCGAGGCGCAGTGAGCATTGATCGTGGGCGTGTATACATTCGCGCACTGTCTCAACGTCGAGGTCTTGACCTCACCGACAATCTCGACGTCATCGACACGACCACGCTCGCAATGAATGCGTTGTTGCCCAACGCACCGAACGCGCTTGTACAAAATCTCGTGCTCGACAACCTGCGTATCTCGATTGGCGACGACGTGTGGCTGCGTTCGCCAGAGGCGAATCTCAAGCTGGGCGGCGCATTGCGTGTGACGCGCTCTGCTGCACGCGATGTTGGCCCGGCACGATTGGCGCTTTCCGATTCGCTCACCGTCGAACGCGGTACATACCAACTCAATCTTGGCATTGCCAGGCCGGGCTTTGAAGTCGAGCGCGGCGTCGTCCGGTTTTTCGGCGACCCTGATCTTGAACCAGCGCTCGACATTACGGCACTGCACACCGTGCGCGAGCTGCGCGCGAATTCGAATCGGCAGAATGTCCGCATTCGTGTTGCCATTGGCGGAACGTTGGACCGGCCAACACTGGCGCTGTCGAGCGCGGACAATCCGCCGTTGCCAGAAAGCGATATGTTGAGCTACCTCGTGATGGGTGAGCCCGCGTACAAAGTGTTGGACACCCCGTACGCAGAGCAGGGCGCAACGCTCGCACTGCGACTCGCGGGCAGCTACTTGTCGAGTCGTCTCGCCGGCGGACGGTTTGACGTGGTGCAGGTCGAACCAACGGCCTTAGCACCTGGCGACGCGGCGAATTTGCGTGATAACGGACTTGGTATTCTGGCATCCACGCGCGTGGGCGTTGGCGGACAAATCGCACGGAATACGTACTTCACATTCAGTACTGGTCTGTGCGGACTGGCGCCGCAGACTGCCGGTAGCGGTGACGCATTGTCATTGTTCGCGCAGGGGCTTGGTGCGAAAATCGAGCGCCGTTTCAATCGTGGGTTGTCATTGTCGCTTGGTCTCGAACCCGGTTCCAGTGCGCAGGCGTGCGGTCGCCTCGGTATTTCGCGCACGTTTCAGCAAACACCCCCGCAGATCGGCATCGACTTCTTTCGTACGTGGACCTTTTAGGAAATCAACGCCTCGCTGGCCTCGATCGGACTCGGAACTGTTTCGGTGACGCGGGACACTCGTCTTTCTTGAACGCATGTCTCAGATACTGACACCACCACCTCGTTCCACTCCATTCACCTTGGCTGACGCGCTCCACGCGATTGATCGTGGAACGTCGCTCTCGGCGCGCGTGCGCGCCGCCGTCGATGCGTTGCAGTCGTGTGGATTTGATCGCGTGCTGATCACGCTGCGCGACGCGTCGATGAATATCACGCTCACCGTCTCGTCCGAAACGTCCGAGCATGCTGACGTTGTTGGGCACCCGTTGCAACCGTTGCCAGGTTCCTCATGGCGACGCCTGCTCACGCATCTCGATCGGTATCGCGTGGATGCGCTGCTGCTGCTCGACGGGAGTGACGCGTGGGTCTCGCGGGAGTTTTTTGGCCTTGATCCATCGCCACGAGGCAACGGAATCGCGTGGCTTCCAACAGACTTGGTGCTCGCCCTTTTATACGGTGCGGAGCAGCAGCTTTTGGGGACGATCAAATTGGCAAGTCCGCGGGATGGACGCCGTCCATCCGACGCCAAGCGTCGTGATATCAGTTGCCTCGTTCGCCATCTTGCGGCGCGTATCGCGTATGACGCGCTGCATACGCTCGCGCAGCAGCGCGCCGAACGCCTGCAGCGATTGCAAGAGGCGGGTGCAGCGCTCGCGCGTTCGCTTGACGAATCGGAAATCATGCGCGAGTTGTGCCGGCAGGCGTTGCGTGCAACACGTGCCGACGGCGCCACCATCGGTATTCCGGATCTCGACAACGATATCTTGACGACGGCAGTGCGGACTTTGCGCGGGGTCGAACGTCCTCGGCAGCCGGTGCGACTGGGCGATGGTATTGTGGCCGAAGTTGCACGCAGTGGACAGCCCGTGCGGTTTGGGGATCGCGATGCGGATCGCGCGCGAGAAAAGGCCGGCATCGCGCCGTTGCTCTCAACGTACGACGTGGTCGGCGACGCATCTCCAGCCTCGTCCGTGCTCTCGGTGCCGCTGTTGTCGGGCATCCATCTCGTTGGCGTGCTTTCCGTATTTGCGGCATCTCGCGAGGTGTTTAGCGCGGAGGATGAAGAAGTGATGGCCACCATGGCGTCGCAGGCCGCGACCGCAATAGCCAACGCACGTCGTTATGCAGAAAGTGAACGAGAGCGCCGTCAAACTGAGGCGTTGGCAGATGTTGCGCGAGCGGTGGGTGAGTCACTCCGCCTTGGCGAGGTGCTTCGGCTCATTCTGCGGCACTCGGTGGCGTTGCTCGGTGCCGAAGGCGCCTGCATTGCGCTCAAGCAAGATGACTATCTGAACATTGTTGCCGCGGTGGGCGCCGCCGATGTGCTCGCGGGCGTGCACGTACCGGTCGCCGGAAGTTTACTGGGCCGCGCCACAACGATGAACGAACTCGTTGTCTCAAATGATTTTCTGAACGACCCGTTCGCGAATCGTTCGGTATTACGTCTGTCGCCAATTCAGCGGGTGGTCATTGTGCCGTTGGTGACCGGTCGCGGAACGATCGGTGCGATTGCGGTCATCAATCGTGAACAACCGTTTTTGGCAGACGATGCACGCGTACTGCAGCGACTCGCGGATCATGTGGCTGTAGCGATCGTGAACGCACGACTTTTCGAGGAAATCGAGCGGGCTACGCGTGAATGGAAACTGGCGTTTGATTCAATTGCCAGCGGCATGGTTGTGTTGGAAGAGAATCAAGCGGTCCGACGCTGCAATTCACGCGCGGCCGAGTTGTGTGGCGTGCCGATTGCCTCGTTGCTCGGACAATCATTCGCGTCGGCGCTGCTTGGCGATGGTGCGAGCGACAATGCAATCGCGCTGACATCGCTGATTCAGCGTTCGGTCGCTGCGGGCACGGTGACGAGGCACTCGGTACGTGACGACGCTCGTGGCCGACTGTACGAGCTGCTGGCAGCGCCGCACCCCGATGGCGGTTGTGTGCTCACCTTCGATGACGTCACGCTCGCGCGACAATTAGCCGAGCGTCATCAGCGCGTGCTGGAGACGGTATCGGACGCGATTGTAATTACCGGCCTTGATCGTCGCATTGCGTTTGCGAATGCTGCGGCGCATGAACTGTTTGATCGCCCCGTCCTCGTGGGGCTCCTGTCTTCGGAACTCACGGCGCAAGACTCGCTCGCCGAGGTACAAGAGCGCGAGCGGTGTGCGCAGGATGGTGTGCCGCAGCGGTATGAGTGTCGCGTGGTGACTGCGACTGGAGCGCATCGACACGTCGCGATCAGCACCGCGCCACTCTCCGAGTTAGGGCAGATCACGGGAAGTGTGGCGTGCTTGCGCGACGTGACCGAGCAGCGTACCGGCGCGATCGCGCTGGCCGATAGCCAGGATTTATATGCGCGACTTGTCGAGTCCGCGATGGATGGAATTTTCACGATTGACGCTGAAGGGCGTTTTACATCCGTCAATCAGGGGTTTCTCACGGCGACGGGACGTAAGCGAGACGAGTTGATCGGAGCTCCGTATACGTGCATGCTCGATCCGCGTGACCACGTTGATGCCGCGGCGCTCCTTGCAACGATCTTTGCGGGTGGGCGCCAACGCATGCAAATTCGATATCGCGACGCGAATGGCTTGTTGCGCGTGGGCGTCATCAACACGTCGCCAGTCGAGCGCGACGGACGCATTGTGGGAGGACTCGGCGTGGTGCGCGACACCACCGACGAAGAAGTCTTGCGCGAGTCAAACGCCCAGCAGTCGCGCCTCGCAGCCGTCGGACAACTCTTGAGTGGTGTCGCCAACGAGTTGAATAATCCGTTGACCAGTTTGCTCGCCGTTGCCGAACTTGAAGCCAGTTCTCCGACACTGCTTGATGCGGATCGCGCCGTGATTGGCCAGATCCTGGATGAAGCGAGACGCGCGTCGCGCATTGTCACCGCACTTCTGGAGTCGGCGAGTGATCGTGGTCGCGAGCGTACCATGCTCGATGTCAATCTTGTCGTGCGGGGCGCGTTAGAGTTGCATGGATTCAGCCTACGGCGACGAAAGATCACCGTAGTAACATCGCTTGCCGACACCAATGTCTCGGTTCAAGGTGACGGTGCGCAGTTGCGGCAATTGTTGATCAATTTGCTGACGAACGCTGAAGACGCGCTTGAAGGTGTATCTGGAAAACAGGAAATTCGGATTGCTACGTGTGTTGTCGGGAATGCAGTGGTACTTGCCGTGTCGGACAGTGGCCCGGGCATTGCGGATGCGCACGTGCACAGTGTCTTTGAGCCGATGTTTAGCACGCGGGCAGAGCGCGGGGGGCGCGGTTTTGGCTTGACGATTTCGCGGACGATTGCGCGCGAGCATGGAGGGCAACTGAATGTCACGTCGTCGAGCAGCGCGGGAGCGACGTTAACACTGACGTTGCCCATTGCCACCTCCGACGAGGCACTCACCGACAGCGCACCAACAGACGCCGCGCCGATACGCGTGGATCGCGGCGTCACCACGTCTACCATCTTGCTCGTTGAAGATGAAGCTTCACTTCGCTCGGCCATGAGCCGCTATCTGTCCCGTGCCGGATACGTCGTACACTTGGCGGCGGGCGGACGCGAGGCGTTGGCGCAGTTAGCGGAGCAGCGGTATGACG
>JAYTTR010000160.1:0-9062 GCA_043744935.1 Gemmatimonadaceae bacterium | reverse complement strand
CTGTACGCCGCAAGCGCGGCCAGCACGATGATTCCCGTGCTTGGCCACACCGCTCCGCTCCACGGCCTCTGCCCGATTCGTGCGCGAAGCACCCATACCGGGATAACACCTAGAAACCCGAAGATCAAACCAAGTAGCGTTGGCCTGTAGACATCGTGGTTCCACTGCGAGTGGCGACCAACAACACGCGCAACCGCGTAGAAAAGCACAAACCAAAATACGGATGAGACCAAACGTTTCATGGGATTCTCTTGGCTGCCGGAGTTCGCGTCATACCAACGTTGTCGTGCACGACCATACGTCATTTAGAGTACACGTCTCCGCATTCCAATAGATACTGCGCCCAGTTTTTCACTGGTGATAAGCACCTGCGCATTCGGCACTGCTGCACCAGATGCGGCGTTGGTCGCCTTGCCACGCACGCGACCTGTTCCGTCTTGCGCATTGGCTAACGATCCGACGCTCGTCATGAGCAAGGTCATTGTTGTGAATTGTCGTGCAACGGCGAAGAGTTTTGCAATCGACACGAAACCTCCGACGAGAGAACATGGGGAAGACGTCGCCTGGCAGTCTCTCAAATGGCGGCCGCTGGAAGTTCTCGTCAATTACTTGCTCATGCTTTCTCGTCGCGACGCGCATATTTAACGAATGACTACGGGACGAACTTCTGTTGGATCGCTTGTTTGGGCACGCCGTACTGGCGGCCGAATTGATTCGTTGGATCGGCTACGTTTCATGACGCAAGCGATGCTCTTTCGACTTGAACGACGACTTCGACCGCAACGAACGCCGCCATTTTCTTTCGACGTTGCTTCAATACGAATTCCGGATTCCGCCGTGTGTCTCGCGGCGAGCGAACTACTTGCGTCGGTCAGCGAACCTTGGCTGGTGAACCATTGTTTGCGGACATTTCTTTGGGCCGCGATCCTCGGAAAAAGCGACCGTCGCGTCTATGATGAGGAACTGCTGTATGTGAGCTCGGCGCTGCACGACCTTGGCCTTACGGATGCTGGCGCAGCGCTGAACACGACCCCCGCGATGTGCTTTGCTGTCGATGGAGCGCTGGCGGCGGAGGTGTTCTTGTCGCGACAGGGTGTGATCGACGCTCGCACGGCAATCGTCGCCGAGGCGATTGCGCTGCATCTCAACGTGCGCGTGCCGTTGGCGGATGGTGTGGAGGCGCACTTGCTGCATGCGGGAGCGGGGTTCGACGTCATTGGCGCGCGTTACGGAGCTGTTGCCGAGGGCACGCGGAATGCGGTAGTGGAACTACATCCGCGACTAGAGATGAAGAATTGCCTCGTGCCGGTTATGAAGGGGCAGTCGACATCGCGACCTTCGTCGCGAGCGGCGTTTCTGTGTGGTCACGGGCTGATTTCGATGATTCGCAGTGCTCCGTTCAACGAGCGCTAATGGCTCGGGCGTTTAGGAGGTATTGCTGCCTGACGGTCGTGTACTGATTGTCGGTGGTGTGGGACTTGGATGGTCGTTTCTTGCAAGCGCCGAGATTTACGATTCGCGCAAGCAACGCTTTACCGCAACCAGCGTGATCCAGGATGGTGCTCATTGTTCCTGGATACGGCCAAAATCGCGGACCGAGCGAGCACCTGGATGTACGAGCCAAGCGTGCAGAAGCCGCGGTAACGCGCCCACTCTTGCGCCACGACAGCAACACGACGCACGTTTGCCTGATGCATACATCTCCCTTTGCGCGTGCGCTGCGCTACGCCGTCACACTCATCGTCGTCCTCGCGGCATTCCCGCGCGCCGCACATGCGACGTGGTCCGTCATCGCCGTCGACATGGCGACCGGACGTATCGTCATCGCGTCGGCCACCTGCGTCAATAACAACGACGCGTTTCTGATGGGCATTCAAGCCGTTGTGGTACCGGGCAAGGGCGTTGCGGCGTGCCAAGCGGGTGTCGACGGAACGCATGCCAATCAGATGCTGGTGTACAACGAATTGCAAAAAGGCACCGACCCGTCGCGCATCATCGAACTGCTGTCGATGGATCCGGCGTTTCAATCGCGACAGTTCGGCATTCTGGATTTGCAAGGCCGTTCGGCCGGACACTCGGGGCTCACCAACGGGTTCGTGTCGCAAGACATGCAGGGTCGAGTGCCGGGGACGCAAATTTACTATTCCATTCAAGGAAATATTTTACGACCCGGTGAAGTCGTGCCGAACGCGGTGAAGGCATTTCTCTACACAAAAGGTGCGCTGACGGATCGTGTGATGGCTGCGTTAGAAGCCGCCGACGCTTTCGGTGGCGATAGTCGTTGCTCCTGTCCAGCGCTGCCGGCGGATGGATCAAAGCCACTCATTCCATGCGAAGGCAAGAATGCGCACGTGTCGTATATCTTGATGGCGGAAAAGAACGACACGAACGGTGATTCGCACAACAACGGGAAGTATGCGATGTATCTGACGGTGACACAGCCGGAGCAGCCAGGGGTAAACGTCATCAAGCCAGGAGAGAATTTGAATCCGGTGAAGACGTTGCGCATTCGGTATGACGCGTGGCGCAAAGTGCAGCCGGCGTCGTTCAAATGAGCGCCGCGCGACGCGCCATAATCGTAGCGATGTCACTGTTCTGCACAGCGCTTGCACACGCGCAAACGCCGCCGCCGTCTCCGCCACCAGCACAGCCGCAAGGGCGCGGTAACGCGCGCGCCGCGATGCGCGTGATGACGCTCACGACATCCGCGTTTTCTGATGGTGGGACTATTCCAGCGAAACACGCGCAAATGGGGCGTGATGTTTCACCTGCCCTGTCATGGACTGGCGCGCCCGACAGCACGCGCTCGTTCGTCCTCATTGCGCATGATGTGGATGCGCCAATTGGTGATGGCACCGATGACATGCTGCACTGGATGGTATGGAATATTCCGGGCACCGCAACGACGCTTCCCGAGGGAATGCCACAGGGTGCGCAAAGCGCGAACGGCATGCGACAAATCAGCGGCACCGGTCCGTACTATCGTGGACCTGCAGCGCCATCCTCAGGTCCGATGCATCACTATCTGTTTGAGTTGTATGCGCTTGATGCGATGGTCAACGTACCGGCCGTTGGGATGGCCGTGCCTGCAACGCGCGCTGCGGTGATGGCGGCAATGGCTGCGCACATTCGCGGCAAGGGTACGTTGGTGGGATTGTATCGACGGCCGACGCCGTGATCGACATCCCAAACATTGATGCTATTCGCGCGAATCGCGCGCGACTCGGCGATCTCGTCATTACGACGCCCGTGCGATTACTCGTGGACGATGCCTTGTCGCTCGCGGTTGGTGCAACGACCCGCGTGTGGTTGAAAGAAGAACTGTTTCAACGAACCGGAAGTTTTAAACCGCGCGGTGCGCTGTCGGTCATGCTCGATCTTGACGCCGCCGCGCTGGCACGCGGTGTGACCGGCGTTTCAGCGGGAAATCATGCTATTTCGCTCGCCTATAGCGCTCGCATTCTGGGCACCACCGCGACCGTGGTGATGCCGAAAAATGCCAATGCGTATCGCGTGGAAGTATGTCGCGAGATGGGCGCGACGGTCGAGTTGGCAGATAACGTGCATGCAGCGTTTGCGCGCGTGAACGTCATTGCAGCGACCGAAGGGCGCACGTTCGTTCATCCATACGAAGGTCCGAAAACCGCCTTGGGCACCGCTTCTGTTGGTTTGGAATTTATTGAGCAAGTCTACGCAGCTGGTTCGTCGCTTGATGTTGTGATCGTCGCTGCGGGTGGTGGTGGTCTCACGGGTGGAGTTGCTTGTGCTGTCAAGCAACTGAGTCCTAAGACGGCAGTTTATGTGGTTGAGCCGGAAGGCGCGGATACGATGAGTCGCAGTTTCAAGGCAGGGTCACCTCAATCAATCGATGCTGTGCGAACGATTGCAGATTCGCTCGGTGCACCACGATGCGAGCCGTATTCATTTGCGCTCAATCATGCGTTTGTTGACGAGGTCGTTTTGGTGAACGACGATCAAATCCGCGATGCGATGCGGTTGTTGTTTCGGTCGGCAAAGCTTGCGGTTGAGCCATCCGGCGCCGCCGCGCTGGCCGCGTTGATGTATCCGTTGCGCGATCGACTGGCGGGTCAGCGTGTTGGCATCGTGGTGTGCGGAGCGAACGTTGACGTTGAAAGTTTCGCGACGCAGCTGAGCACGTACACGACTACATAGACTGGGTGCTGAAGAGCCTGCTCTTTGTCAGGGGTCGGGCTTGCTTGTGTCAAATGTCAAATCGATTTATTTGCACTTGTTCACAGTATTGCACCTTTTTCTCTACGAGCACGTTGATGCGAAGTTCATCGGTTTCACCTGCGCTGCTCCTCGCGGCATCCGTCCTATTTGCGCCGTCCGTCGCGCGCGCGCAATTCACCACGTACAGCTCGCTGTCGAGCTTTACAGCGGCCTTATCAACCACGGGCACGGACTCGTTTGATGACATGCCACAGCAAACATTTACGCCCACTCCGATCGTTCGCGCGGCGGGTGGGTTTGGGTATACGGCGTCTGCCGCATCCGGTTTTTTCTCCGTTGGACCCGTTGGAGATGTCTGGTTGTCGACGGGAAACTTCGACGAAATTATTACGTTCAACAATTTTCTGCCCACCGTTCGCGGGATTGGTGGCTTCTTTTTCGGTACGGACTTCGATGGCGCGTTCGTACCTGGACAACGTATTAGCCTGGTCGCAACCGACGCGAACGGTGTGAATACCGTGTCCTTGATCAGCACAACAACGTCCATGTTCTTTGGTTTTATTTCTGCTGGTGCGATCAGTTCGCTCACCGTAACGGCACCGCAACCTGACCTCGAGACGTTCAACTTTCCCACCGTGAACAACCTTGTGCTCGGTAGCGGTCTACCATCCACTAGCGTACCAGAGCCACGTTCGTTTGCACTTGTTGCCGCGGGTCTTGCCGCCGTGCTGCTACTCTCGCGCCGGCATTGCTACGCTACGTTTGTTCCTCCAACCGAATAACCATCCCCGGACCAGTCAACGGATCGCGGTCCAATCGCAATTCGAGAAACGTTGTTGTAAATGGATGAAAGAGTTGTGTTGCACCGCCCGGCAGTGTGGTTGAGAGATTGAGCGTCCCATACCACGTGCCGGCGTTGTCGGGTGCTTCCACCTCTTGGCGATTTGCAAACACGCCCGTGTACAGCACCCGTTTGGTTCCCGTGCTCGCGTACAATTGCGCGGTGAGTTGTACAGGCGCCGATGGATCGGTCATCATTTTTTCTACTTGTTCCAGGTCGACGTGAAAGGCGCGGTAGCTCGCATCGCCCTTGTACACGTGGACGTCCTGAGTAAACGGTGTCAGCGATTTTCCATCGTCAAATGCGAGTTGCAAATTCCAATCGCGAATTCCATCACCGCGTTCGTCAATTGCCCGTACAACAAACTGTTGCCAACGCGGCATCGCCGCCAATGTCGCCTCGGTTACAGCGTTCGCATCGTCGAGCCATGTCGCATAGGTCGCACTGCTGTTCACCTGCAAGGCATCGACAACCATGCGCACCAACGGCTCGGGTGGCTCGGAGAGGATACTACCGTGATCAACGTTTGCGATGGGGTGCATGGGCACGTCGTCCTGTGTCCACTTGGCCAGCTGCACACGATTGCCTTCTGCGCAATCTGCTGTGAGATCAAATACAATCTTGCGTGAGTTAAGCGCTGTCCCAGCCCAGCGCACGGTACCATCAGTGCCAGACTCGTTGGCGATGGAGCTCAGGCCCCGGTATCCGCGATCACCGACAAATACAAATACATATGGCGTCGTGCGTTTGTCATTGTAGAACTCTGTCTCACTAAACAGATCGCGATGTGCCAAATCCCAACCAAAACTGCCGCCGAGTTCGAGTGCGTCGAGCACCATGTCGCCGGCTTCGAGGAAATCGGGGCCAAACGCTTTCCGCCCTTTGACGAGTGCGCCAAGAAAACTGCGACCTTTGTGTGCGAGCGGTGAACCGAACGTTGCGGGTGCGAGCGCAATGAGATGCTTGAGACGTTTCCGACGATCATCGGCTACGCCCTGTCGTGTGAGCCATGAACGCAGCACAAGCATGCCCGTACTATGCACGATCGCATCGAACGGCTCGCCTTCAGTCAGTTGTAAATTCTGTCGAAGCAATCGATCAAAGCCTTCTGCGATATCGCGGATTGACACTTCGTTGGTGAGTGATTCGTAGCTCACCGTGACAAGTTGCTCACGCTTCCATCCCGCATTGACTAACGCATCGCGCCAGACGTTAAACGCTTCGCCGCTCGCGCTATAGCCGTGGATGAGAACGATTTTTCGATCGGCCATTTCGTGCTCCGGTAGGACGAATTGAAACGTGTGAGCGAGACTATATCGCGCGTTTGGTGACCGTCTGTGCTTCTGTCAGCATTTCTCCTACACCGATGTACGGGTAACACTGTTTTTTCTGCGACGTGCTACGACGCGCCAATTCGAGTGGTACCTTCTCCTCATGCGCCTTGTACGCTTGCTCGCAAAAATATTCTTCGCGGCTATCATGCTCGTGGTCTGCGATGCTGCGCTCCATAGCGCCTCCGCGACCATCGCGCCTCGTGCGCGCGCTGATTCCATCTTGCTCCGAGATCCAGTGGCGCGATTGAAAGAGCGTCTCGATGCCGGAAGCATCACATTCGTTCATGACTCTGTACTCGGCTATCTCCCGGCGATACTCCGTGCATTCAACATCCCCACGTCATCGCAAAGTTTGGTGTTTTCCCGCACGAGCATACGAACAGACTTGATTGCACCGTGGTCGCCGCGCGCGCTCTACTTCAACGATGATGTGTATGTTGGCTGGGTACAGGGCAGCGAGTTTCTGGAAATCGCTGCGGTCAATCCTACGACCGGTGCCGTATTCTACACAATGAGTCAGGATGCAACGGTGCGACCACAGTTTGGACGTGAGTCGACGACGTGCATGATGTGCCACAAGTCTCGCGCAACCGGTGGCGTACCCGGGTTCCTCATGCTTTCAACAATCGCCGATCGACTCGGCTATCAAATTGCGAGCGTGTACAGCGGTACCACTACAGATGAAACTCCAATCAAGGATCGGTTTGGCGGATGGTACGTTACCGGCAGCCACGGGACGGCGGGTCCTTCCGGCAACGTGTATTCGTCAAAAGATTTCCATCAGGTCGACAAAGAATTGTATCGTAGTCAAATCGATCTGACCGTGGAGAGCGCACGCACCGATCTTGCAGGGAAATTTGACGCGTCATCGTACCTCTCTTCAAACAGTGACATCATCGCATTAATGGTCCTGGTGCATCAAACATCCGTTCATAATCTGATTACGGCGACCCATGAGGCTGCGAGAATTGCGTTAATTATGCATTACACGCCGAGTGATGCGACGGCGCTGGTTCCGTTGGCAGAGTCGGATGCGGGACTTCACACTGCGGTTGAACGATTGGTACGTGCCTTGTTGTTTGCGGATGAAGCGAGGTTGACTGCAGCAATTCGCGGTACGACAAGTTTTTCCAGTGACTTCGCTCAGCGTGGACCACGCGACAGGCACGGACGGTCTTTACGGGACTTCGACCTTGAAACACGTCTGTTCAAGTATCCGCTCAGCTTCCTGATTTACACGGAAGGATTTGATGCGCTACCGAAGGTCGCGAAGGATGGTGTCTACCAAAGGCTCCACGCAATCCTCGGCGGTACCGATAAAAGTCGGTCTTTCGAGCGGCTCAGCGAACGTGATCGACGTGCCGTTCTCGAGATCCTGACCGCGACGAAGCCAGAGTTTGCTGTAAGTGAACGTCTCCCCCAACGGAGTTCTGATGACCGGTAACAATGAGACAAACGAGCTCGACACCAATACCAATCGCCGCGTCTTCCTTTCGCGCGCTTCTGCAATGACGCTCGCCATCCCCGGACTTGGGCTCGTGTTGACTGGGTGTTCGACGGAATCGCCCGGCACGCGTGACAGCACACAGCTCCGCGCACCGTTGTCGAGCGGCAACACTCCTCCGCCCCCGCTCAACTCGAACAGCAAGCTGGATTCAGCGGTGCTCAAAGGAGCGCCTCCCAGCAATCGCTCAACTGCCGTTGGCACTGCACAGAGCGCATCGACAACGCCCTTTCAGCGATACGATCCTGCACTTCCGCCACTGAATCCGAGCGGGTCCGTATCACTGCACTGGCGCAGTCGCGACGTTCCGATCCGTACTAACACCTCGACGGTCGTCGCTGCGTGGACGTTTGAAGGAACGCTCCCTGGCCCCATCGTACATTGTCGCGTTGGCGACACCGTCGAGTTCACGCTCACCAATGAATCCGTGATGCCACACTCCATGGATTTCCACGCCGCGCAGATCAACCCGAAAACGGCATTCCGTTCTGTGGCGAAAGGTGAATCGGTGACCTTCACATTCAAGCCGAAGTGGGCCGGTGCATTCATGTACCATTGCGGAACGGCGCCCGTTCTCATGCACATCGGTTCGGGAATGTACGGAGCGCTGATTGTTTCACCACGCGAGCCGCTGCCGCCGGCAAAAGAGTTCGTGCTCGTGCAAAGCGAGTTCTATCTTGCGGACGCTGTCAACGGCGCGCGCGCGTTCGACTACGCCAAAATGTTGACGACAATGCCCGATTTCGTCGTGTTCAATGGGCGCCCGGATCAATACGTGACTGAGCCAATCCGCGTAAAGGTGGGCGATCGTGTACGTTTTTGGGTCGTGGATGCTGGGCCAACACACCCATGCCACTTCCACGTTGTCGGCGAACAGTTCGACACGGTGTATCTTGGCGCACCGCCGGGTAACGCGATTCACGGCGTACAAACATGGAGCGTTGCCGCTGGTGGGGGTATGTGCTTCGAATTGTTATGCGACAACGTGGGTGACTTTCCGTTTGTGAACCACGGGTTCGGTCACGGACAAAAAGGAGCGATCGGCTTCTTGAGCGTTGAACCCTAGGGTTCAAGATGTTAGCTCGCGACGTAACGATCTGGTGCCCTACACACTGCAACTTTCAGCGACGTGACACTCTCCATCGGAATTTTAGGAACTGGTCGCGTTGGCACGAGTATCGCCATCTCG
>JAYTTR010000159.1:0-9101 GCA_043744935.1 Gemmatimonadaceae bacterium | reverse complement strand
CCACAATACCGCGTCCGATACGTCCTCCGCGCGCAACATGGAGGCACGGGTTGGGAGGCCCGGCTGATTATCCGGGTCGATTGGGTCCCAAATGGGCGTGTCGGTCGACGCTGGCGAAACAAGCGTGCTGCGCACGCCACTCCCTCGTAACTCGGCACGTAACACCTCCTGCATCGCCCGCTGTCCGTATTTGCTGGCGGCATAGGCTCCGTTGCCCGCAAAGACCGTGCGATCAGCCACAGAGCCAATGGTGACCACGTGTCCTGTTCCGCGTGCGCGCATGTTCGGCAAGAACGCACGCAGCACGCGAAACGGTGCAATGAGATTCACATTGATCGTGCGCTCGAAATCGTCTACAGCCATCACGTCGAGCGTGGCGATCGAAAAGAGCCCCGCGTTATTCACCACGATGTCCGGCGCGCCACCGCATGCATCCATGACGGTAGCAACCATGCGGGCGACGGCCGTCGCATCGGTCACGTCGCACGGTATCGCCACCGCGTCTTCACGAATACTCGCGGCCAAGAGCTGCAGCTCGTGCGCTGACCGCGCGATGAGCATGACCCGTGCGCCCGCCTGCGCCAGCGCCACCGCCGTCGCACGGCCAATACCGCGGGACGCACCCGTGATCAGCGCCGTGCGACCCTCGAGTGCCCGACCGGTCATCCGCGTTGTCCGTTCAAATGAGCTTTCCGGAGCCGTGCGCCAATCGCAGAAACTCACTGCGCGTTTTTGCATCGTCGCGAAAGAGTCCACGCAAGGATGATGTAATCGTGCGCGAGCTTTGCTTCTCCACACCGCGCATCATCATGCACAGATGCACGGCCTCGATCACCACGCCAACGCCACGGGGCTGCAGCACTTCTTCGAGCGCATTCGCGATCTGCTCGCCGAGCCGTTCCTGCACTTGCAATCGTCGCGCGAAAACCTCAACGACGCGTGGCAGCTTTGATAACCCCACAATTTTTCCATTCGGGATATACGCGATGTGCACGCGTCCGAAGAACGGCAGCATGTGATGCTCGCACATCGAATACATCTCGATGTCCCGCACCATCACCATGTTTTCGTGCGCTTCTTCGAACATCGCGTCGCCGATCACTTCCTTCGCGTTCAGCTCATACCCGCGCGTCAACCACGAGAGGGATTTCGCCACACGGCTCGGCGTCTTCAGCAGCCCCTCGCGTTCGGGATCTTCACCAAGAAATTCAAGCTGCGCACGAATGGCGGCTTCAAACGCGCGCATCGGCGCTCCCCCCGCCACCAGATCGTCGGAGTCGACGGTTCGATTGCGGGCCGCCCCGATTGGCATCGCGCGCTTACTCACCTTCGTATTCGGCATAGTTGTTTTCGGTTTCCCACAGTCGCAGTCGTATGAGCTGTCCAGGTTGGACCACAGGCGCAAGTACGCGCCACATCGCCACTATAATGTTTTCCGTGGTCGGATTGATCCCGTGCATGTAGTCGACGTCAATGTTGAAGTTGCGATGATCAGTCTTTTCGATCACATCGCGTTCAACGACATCGCGCAACATGCCGAGGTCAATGACGTAACCGGTACGCTCGTCGATGGGCCCACGCACCGCCACGTCGAGCGTGTAGTTGTGCCCATGCCAGTTTGGATTGTTGCACTTCCCGAAGACTCGAATATTTTCTTCGTCGGAAAGCGCTGGATTGTGGACGCGATGCGCGGCATTGAAGCGCAGGCGTCGTGTGACCGTAACAATGGCCATGATTTTTTACCACCGGCAGCGTCGGGGCAACACGGCGGCGAAGGGTACCGCGTGCGCACGAGGGCCGGCCGGTGCCGCCCACGCGCTAGCGAACGGTATGACTGGGGGAGGGGTTCCCGTGGAAACACGAAGACCCCACCGGAGCGGGGCCTTCGCGAAAAATACGGGCAGGGAGAGGGGATCTTGAAGCCCAAAGAATACAAATAAGACCCTCACCACGCTTCCGCCTTCCCCGCACTGGGGCATGACGTGGACGCAGTTTGTTGTGCCTTCTCTATGGACTTATCGGCTCAAGAAGTAAATCTCTCCGTACCCGAGGTTACTCGAAGCTATCACCGGCGCCGCGTGGCGCGCAATCCAAAAAATCGCCATGGATCCATACGTCATTGCCGCTGTTGTGATGCTCGTTGCCTGGGCTGGTGTGACGTTCACGACAGGTGCGCCGGGCTGGATGAATTTGCTCCTCACCGCCGGTGTATTTCTCATCATCTGGCGCATTGTTGTGCGTCGCACGCCGTCCGGACCGAAGAGCAAACCGTAGTCGTAGGCGCGAATCAGATTTCCCAGTTGGAGAGGATCATACCGTTGATTGGTACGACGTCGTTCCACCCGTGCGCGCTCATGCGTAAATCGGTCCACCGCACGCGAGCGCCCAGGCGCACCAGCAGCCGATACGCATCGGTGTAGTCGCCTTGCAGCCGAATGGCGAGGCGACGCATGCCGAGTCGTTTGGTAAAGTCGGTGAGAGCGCCGATCATTGGCGCGAGATCGTCCCGTGACTCGAGCACCAGCTTGAGAACACGCAGCTCGTCGCGCGCGCGGCCCTCCACGAGCGAAACCGAATGACAAAGCGCGAACCCGACCGGCGCATTTATTGATCCGAGCAGCACCGTGTCGCCAAGCGCCATGCGATCGGTAAGCTCAAGTTCACGCGTGTAATCGTAACCTGGCATGACGCGTTCGGTGAGCGCTTTGCACTGTGCTATGGCGACGATGCGCTCGTGCTCGGGCAGTCGCGAGAGCAACAACGGCGCGTGCTCGCCCGCATTCGCTTCCAGTGTGAGCGTGATGGTCATATGCCCCGGCACGAATCCGAGATTCGAATAGAAGCCGATGTTGTCCATCGTGCGCGGCATCGTTTCCAAACCGATGACACGCGCCTCATTGCGACGCAGCCAACTCATACCGCTTTGCACAATGATCTTGCCCAGTCCCATGCGCTGTTGATCCGGACGCACACAGAGCGGACCCATCCACCCTTCCGTACCCGAATGATGCGCGATATTGAACGCCACAATGCGACCGCGTTCGTCACGCCAGCACAACGCACCGTCACCCGCATCCTCAATCGCATATCGCCATACGGCGGGATTGAGCGCCGGCACGCGCACACCGGTCAACCCATCGCGCCGATAGCGTTCGGTGAACGCTTCCGTGAACACTTCGTTCAACGCATCGACATCAAGCGTCGTGGCCGCAAACGGCCCCTCCACGGGACGCGCCTTGTTCCACACTTTCGACGTAGCGGTCACGCGACGGCCACCAATTCGTCGTCTGGCACCGCTGTCAGTGGACCGGGAGTCACCGAACTCGTCCCGCGTTCTTCGTCATAGCGCACAACGAGCACGCGATCGAGTCCCTCGCGCACTTGTTCGATGTGCGTGATCACAATCACCTGTTCAAAACGATCGTTGAGTCGTCGTAACAATTCCACCACGTTTCCGCGCCGCGTGTCGTCGAGTGAACCAAACACTTCATCAAGAATGAGCAGCGAAAATGCCTGCCCCGCACGTTCCGCAATCATCTGGGAGATGGCCAGTCGCAGCACGAGATTGCAAAGATCTTCCTCACCGCCAGAGATGACGGGTTTTGGGAGACCATCTTCGAGCACAAGCAAATTGTACTCTTCGTCAAATTCCAGCGCCGCATAACGACCATCCGTCAGGACATCGAGGAAACGACTGGCAATCTCGGCAAGTTCCGGACGCAATTGAAAATTGAGGTCGGTGCGAAGATCCGTGAATGCACGATCGAGCTCGTCGTGCATACGCTTTTCGGTTTCGAGCCGATCAAACGTCTCCTGCAACCGCGCCAGTTCGCGGCGTCCGCGCTCGGCCGAGTCCAACTCGCCGCGCGCGCGGTCTACCTCACTCGCCGCACTCAGCGCTTCGAGCTCCCCACGACGTGCATCTACCGACGCGCGATCATGCGCATCGCGCACCGCGGCAAAGGCACCGTCGTCCATGCCGAGCGATGCGCGTTGCGCATCCGCGCCGACGACGCGCTCCCGCGCCATTTCGCAGAGCAGTGCGACACGCGCATGCTCTGCGCGCGTTGGCAGCTCGCGTTCGGCGAGCCCCCCCAAGCGTGCGGCACGCGCCTGTGTCTCGGCAAGTCGGGCGACGTCAGCGCGCAGCGCCGCATGACGCACCGCATCGTAGCCCATCGGTAGTGCCGTCAGCGATACGCGCGCGCGCTCCAAACGCGACGCGACCTCCGTACGCTGCGCATTTACCGTGACAAGTTCAGCGATCGCTGCTTGAATGCGTATCAGTCGACGCTCGGTGGTCGTCACCTCGAGCTGCGCGCTCCGCCGTTGTTCCTCGAGAGCGTCCACCTGCTCATTGGGTTTCGCCAACTGCTCAACCCGCTGTCGATAGTAATTGCCGTCGATACGCACCGTTTCCACTTGCTCGGTGAGTAAGTCCAGCACGCCGCGATATGACGCACCCAACGGCCGACCGCAGGTTGGACACGGGCTCTCCGCACCCAACCCTTCAAGTGTCTCGCGTTGCTGCGCAAGTTCTGTGTATTGTGTTCGCAGCGCGTCGAGTCGAGTTTCCGCCTCCTGCTTGTCGCGTACCCACGACGTACGCTCCACGTCAAACGCCTGCTCCATAGCAGCGAACGTTGCACGCGACACGAGCAGCTGCGGTTGCGTCTCTATTTCAAGCGCTGGCGCAGTTTCGAGTCGAGCAGCGCGCTCGGCAAGCTTGGCTTCCTCTTCCGCAAGGCCGCGCACGCGTTCGAGCAAGGCCTGTCGAGTCGCTTCGGCTTCGCCAAGCGTATCGAGGGCGACGAGTTCGTCACGCATTGCGGGCAGCGGGACGAGCGCGTGCGTGAGCGGTGTCAACTCACGTTGGGCGACTTCAATCGCCTCGAGTTCACGCGCTAGGCGCTCGACATCGCGTGCGTGTGCGAGCGCTTCGTTCTCGGCGATGCGCAATTCGGCGAGTAACTGTTGTGCGCGTTCGCGCTCCGCCTGCGCGTCCAACCAGCGCGGTGCAAGCTCGGCCAAACGTGTTTCCGTCAACACGCGTGCAAGGTCTGCCTCCAAAGCGCGTGTGCGCGCTACCGCCAACCGTGCTTCGGTCTCCGATACCATTCGCCATACGGCGTCGCTATCGGCCATTCCTTGTTTCAGGCCATTGATTTCGGCCAACAACGTGCGCCGTCGTTCTCGCACTAATTCTTGCGCGCCGCTAATGCGATCATAGCCGAGCACGCGCGAGAGGAAGCGTGCACGCTCGGCCGCACCGAGCGCTTTCATCACGTCGAGTTCTTTCTGTTCCGTGAAGTAGGTATGGAAAAACTCGACGCGCGTCATGCCGAGTCGACGTTGCAACAGCTCGGTCACACCGGTGATGGTGTTGGCGATCGGCGTTTCGCTGCCATCGAGGAAGCATTCAGCGGCGTTGAGCCCGCGCTTCACGCGATACCGGTGTCCCGCGAGTTCGAACTCGAGGTCGACACGCACAACAGCGCGTCCTTCTGCGCGCGAAAAGCGAATGGAGTCGCGCTTGCCGCGCGCGGCTGGGTTGCCATAGAGCGCCCACGCGATTGCTTCGAGCAGCGTGGACTTACCCGAGCCATTCGGTCCGATGATGCCCGTCAAGCCGCTTTCAAACGTGATCTGCGTATCCACGTGTTGCCGAAAATTCTGCAGCCGCAGCGAAAGCAGGCGCATCTCAGCTCACCAGGACAGGCATGGCGGCCGCCGCTGCATCTTCAGCTTGCTGCAAATAGCGGAGCCCCAGCGTGACGAACAGCTCGCGATCAAGCCCTGGTTGCAACGAACGTTCCTGCAATCGCTCGGCGACAATTTCTGGCAGTGTTGCTGCGCGACCGGGTGCTCCGTCTCCGCGATTGCGTTGCGACAGCGCTTCGGGGCGACGCGTGTCGAGATGAAAATGCATCGCGCGTTTTCGGTACTCGCGGAGTGACACATGATCGAGCTCGCGCACCGTGTGTCGCGCGACATTGCGCACGAGCAGACGCACGACGCGATCGTCGATACCACCTGGCGCACTCGTGATCCGCGCGTGGAGCGCGCTGTCGAGTTCGGCGGCTCCCATGCCTGTCGCATCGATTGGTTCGAGATCGAGCAACGAACGAGCAGGCGCAACGGGATGAAACCGATGCGCATGCGTGCGCAAATTTTGTTCGATAAAACCCTTGCCGTGGAGGCCACGTTCGCGTTGCTCGTGCAGTTCGCCCCACGGATTGGTACTCGTGTAGTCCAGTGAGCCGCTGTAGTAGGCGCGCGGCGCCACTTCGCGATACACGTGATAGTGGCCGAGGGCGATGTAACTCCACTGTTCGGCATGCAATTCTTCAGTGCGTATTTCAATCGCGGCGCGATCTAGCGGACTGGCATGCGCGGGCAATATTCCAGCAATGGTTCCATGCAGCAGCAACACCGAGTGCTCGAATCCGTCAGGCGGCTGTAATGTTGGTCGATCAATGCCTGGAACATCAGGCACCGCAAGGACCGCGAGGGACCGCGAGGGAAACGTGAACAGTTCTGTCTTCGCATCGGCAACGTAGACTCCGAGTTCTCGAAAGAGGCGTAGAATACAGCCTGTTTCGGAGGTACGGGGCGCGTCGTGATTGCCGGCCACCATGATGATGGGCGTCTCCGGCAACTGATCGCGTATTCGCGAGAACGCGCGAAACGCGTGCAAGATGGCGGGGTTGGACGGACGCACGGTGTGGAACACGTCACCACCGACTACGATGACGTCGGGGGCGAGCGCGATGATTTGATCGACGGCGCGATTGAACGTGCTGGCAACATCGGCTTCGCGCTGATTGATGCCGGTCGGGGTGAGTCGCTGATATTGCCGAAACCCGAGATGCAGGTCGGCGAGATGGACAAGACGCATGCACGAATTTTAGTCTCGTGCCAGCGTTGCAGCGCTAATGCACGCGAACGCGTTGCACGATGCGAATATCAAGGAGCATTGGGGTGGACGGCCCAGCGGGTCCGGGCGATACCTCCGACTGCACATTGATATCGGTCCGGGCGTCGACGATCCACGCCCGATCCCGGTCTACGAGCAATGTACCGCGCATGGTGCCCGCAGTGACAACGCGCGTACCGGCCGGCAGCTCGCGCGACGCACCGTCGCGACGCAATGTGCCAAGCATGGAGATCCATGCGTTACGCCCGGTGTGTGTGAGCGAGTCCAGTCGGAACTGCGCGCGCACTATGCCATCAGCACGAAATCCGCTGACTGGAAGCGACGGCAGCAAAATGTCACGTTCCCACCGGTCGCCGACGCGCACAGCGGCATCGGGAAGCATGCCGGGCATGGAGGCGAGTGTGGCGCCAAGCTCCATCGCGCCGGGCGGCGGGTCGTTGACGCGCATCGTGCCATCGGGCGTGACGCGAACGCGAATTTGTCGCCCTTCAAGTGGCAATGGCATCGACTGCGGCTGTCCGGCATCGGGACCCGTACCAGCCCACATCGCGACGGAGTCAGTCGTTGCGAGCAGCGTGGTCGCGGACAGATCGCTCGCTTCAACGAGCGAATGCGCATACAACAACACCCGCGTGATGCGCACCGCCGCGCGTGCGCGACGTGGTCCGTAGTCGGGGCTGCGCGCCGCGGGTGCGCTGCGCGAGAGATTGAGTGCATCCGGAACTTGTTGTGACGGCGAGTCCGCCTGTCGTCCACTCATCTCAATGGACTGTTCCATCTGCAAGTGCAGCGTGTCGCCAACGCGCGGACGCACGATCAGCGACACCGCGTCGAGCTTCACCGCCGCCGTTCGTGCGGTACGCGCGCGCGTTGCAACGACACCGGCGCTCTGCCCGTGCAGCGTCGTACTCCGCGCGACACTCAGCACCGCCAGCGAAAGCAGAACAGCAAACCGCGAATTCGACTGCAGCATCAGCGGGGTTTATCCACCGTATTCATCGGGAGCAAAAGCACGCAAACTGCGCGGCTTGGGCGCAATCGCTTCGGCGTCAATTGCACCGGGTCGTGCGCGCTTTCGTAATTCGCGCGCGAACGCCGCTTTCACGTTGTCTGGTCGTGTGCGCAACATCGCGTTGCGCGCGGACAGGACTTCAAATTCGTCGTAGAGTAAAATCGTTTCTTGCACCCAGCCCAAATCAATACCATCGTCGAGGCGGCGAAGATCCCGCGTTACCGCGTTCGCGAGCGATGGCTCTGGCGCTTGCGGAAATCGTTCGACACCTTCACGCCCGCTCATCACCGCAGGTCGCGGAAAGCGCACAAAGACCGGTTGTGCAAAATGCGGATGCCGCACCATCAATTGCCCTTTAACGAGCGTGGCCAGGCGTGCCTTGACCGCAGGACTCAGCACTTGGTAACCAGGCGTTGCGAGTTCATCGCCATCCATGCGGCCAAACATCGATGTGCCAGCGTTGCCTGCGACGCGCCGATGCACTTGCGAGCGAAACTGCTGCGCGCCGAACAACACAAGCCCGAGATAGCGGCCACGCTCAGAGATATCGAGCAACATCTTTCGTACGTACGTGTCGGGGCCATCACCCGGCGCATACTTATTGAGCTCGTCTACAAAAACGATGAGGTGATCCACCCCAAGATCTCGCCGCTCCAGGTGCTCGCGCAGCTTGGAGACTACGCGCGCAAACACTAAGTCCTGTGCGTCGTCTTCCGAATTGGCGACATCCACCACGTACACCGTACGATCGGTGAAGCTCCCGAATGGCAAGTCCGAAACGGCGCCATCATCCGTCACGAGTCCCGCGCACCGCGTGGACAAATTCGATAATCGATTCCGTACTTTTCGAATCGTGGCCGCATGATGCGTGCGCCATGTATCGCCATTCGAATCTTCAACCTTCCGCAGGACTTCGCGAAACCACGCGTCAAGATCGGCAAAGGAAAGGACGCGGTGTATCCGTGAAAACCCTGCCTCTTCGAAATCCCGCGCCACCACACGTTCACGAATGAAATCAATAAGCGCATCAGCTTTCGCATCCAGATCGTCCTTGTTCAACAATACGTCTGCAAACTGCAGGACTTCGCTGAGCCCCCACGTGAGTGGTTCAACATTGCCGACGAGATCGGGATGCGAACGCAACGTGTTGAG
>JAYTTR010000158.1:0-9116 GCA_043744935.1 Gemmatimonadaceae bacterium | reverse complement strand
ACTTGATGATCCCCACGCGCGACGGCAAGCGCATGTCCACCGACGTGTATCGCCCTGGGAGGAACGGCGTGGCCGTGGGCGATCGCTTTCCGGTTTTGCTCAATCGGACGCCGTACAACAAAACGTCGCTGGCGTCGCAGGCAGAGTTTTTTGCGCAGCGTGGATACGTGGTGGCACTGCAAGACACGCGCGGCCGCTACAAGTCAGAGGGAAAGTTTTCCAAAGTGCAGCCGGCCGATGCGACGGACGGATACGACGTGATCGAATGGCTCGCGAAGCAACCCTACTCGAACGGCGCTGTTGGCATGTGGGGTTCGTCATTCTCGGCGCACATGCAAGCGGGCGCCGCACAATTACATCCGCCCTCGCTCAAAACGCTCGTGATCAACATGGGTGGTCTTTCGAACGGCTGGGATCACGGGGTGCGTTTTCGCGGCACGTACGAAATGGGGCGACAGATTACGTGGGCGTGGAGTCAGCTCTTGGCTGACGCGCGCTCGGAGTCGGTCAAGAAATTACTGGAACGCGAGAAGGTCGAAGACTGGTACGACGTGCAACCCATGCGGCGCGGACTCAACCCACTATCCGTCGTACCAGAGTACGAAAGCTGGTACATGGATTTCTTCGAGCACGCGAACTACGACGCGTTCTGGAAAGATCCGATGCTCGCATGGGATGAGCACTATCCGGAAACATCGGATATTCCGATGATTCATGTCGGCGGGTGGTATGACATTTTTCTCGCGGGCACGTTCAAGAATTTCAGTGAATTGCGGAAGATCAAGCAATCGCCGCAACGGGTGTTGATCGGGCCGTGGACGCACAGTGGAAATAATCGACCGTTTGCCGGTGACGTGGCGTTTGGTGATTCAGCTGCCATCCCGGATTTTCTCACGGATTTTCACGTGCGCTGGTTTGATCATTTCTTGAAGGGTCTGGCAACGGGCACTGAGAAAGAGTCGCCCGTGCGGCTCTTTGTGATGGGCACGGGTGACGGCCACAAAGATGCCGATGGTCGATTGTTTCACGGAGGATATTGGCGCGACGCGGAGAGCTGGCCACTGCCTGACACGCGTATGGTGCCGTTTTACTTTCATGCGGATGGATCACTTACCACCAAACGACCGACCGTTACGGCGTCGCAAACGACATACACATTCGACCCCGCACATCCAGTGCCGACTATTGGAGGCGGCGCATCCGCGCGATTGAAAGATGGTGCCTACGATCAACGCGAGGGGCCACGTTTTCCGCCGTCGCGCGCTCCGTGGTTGCCGCTGCGATCGCGCGCCGACGTTGTCGTGTTTCAGACCGAACCACTGATGGAAGATCTCACGGTGATTGGCCCGATCAAAGTGATCCTGAACGCGTCGGCGTCAACGGTCGACGCAGACTTTACCGCGAAACTGATTGATGTGTACCCGAGTAGCGACGCGTGGCCCAGCGGTTTTGACATGAACCTCACAGATGCGATTCTGCGCGGACGATACCGGGCAACGCGCGACCACGAAGTATTACTGACGCCCGGAAAGATTTATCCGTTCACGATCGAGCCATTTCCAACAGCAAACGTATTCAAGAAAGGGCATCGCATTCGCGTGGACATTTCGAGCAGCAATTTTCCGCGCTTCGATGTGAACCCGAACACCGGTGAGCCGCTCGGCAAAAGTCGTCGCATGGTCAGCACGAATATCGCGGTGCAGCACTCGGCCACGTGGCCTTCGCACATTGTGTTGCCGCTGGCCCCTGTGCGATAGCAACAGTCAACAACGAACCGCGCCGCACGCGCTCAAATGCGCCCACGCAACCACGCTGGCAGCACTATCAGCAATCCGAAAAAATACACCGCACCAAAAATAAATCCGAACTTCCAGAAATCCCGTTTCTCTATGTATCCAGAGCCGAAGTACATCGGCGCCGGACCCGTCGCGTACGGCGAAATCACGCCCATCAGTCCCAATGAATACAGACACAGCATCGCCAAGGTGCGCATTGGCATGCCGGGAATACTCGCACCAACCGCCAGCACCACAGGCAACACTGCCGTTGCGTGAGAGGTAATACTCGAAAACGCGTAATGAATCCAAAAAAACAACGTCACCAACAAGAATAGCGCGGTGGTTGGCGCCACACCCGCGAGTGGCTTTGCAAACATGTTTGCCGCCCAGGACACAAACCCGATTTCATTCAATCCCGCCGAGAGCGTGAGCAGCGATGTGAAGTAGAAAAACACTTCCCACGCCGCCTTTTCCGTCACGATATCATTGAACGTGATGACGCGAGTCATGAGCATCAGCGAAACAATCACGAACACGACGGTTGTCGCTTGTATCCAATTTGAACCAACCACCGGCAATGCGAACGCCGGATTCGCGCCAGTGATCCAAAGCGCCATCGCGAGTAAGACGAGCGCGCCCATGATCCGTTCCACACGCGACCACGGCCCCATCGCGAGCAACTCGCGCGCCGCCCAGTCGGCAATTTCCGGGCTTGCCTTGACTTCTGGTTTGCAAATCAGAAACGACAAGAGCGGCACGAGCAACAACAGTAAAACGCCCAGCGGAAGAAAGCCGACGAACCATTGCGACCACGTGATGTCGATGCCGGTGAGTTTCTTCGCAATCGCCAGCGCCGCAACGTTGGGCGCAAGTGCTGTTAGAAACAACGAACTACTCACCGCTGTCGACGCGAATGCGGTCCACATCAAATACGTGCCGATGCGACGCGCCGTCGGTCCAGGTTCACTGTCGTACAGTGCGGGCACGTTGCGCAAAATTGGGAATATGGTACCACCACTTCGCGCGGTGTTTGACGGTGTAGCCGGCGCTAACACCAGATCTGCAAACGTAATCGCGTAGCCGAGTCCGAGGGTGCGTCGTCCAAGGAGACGTACCAGCGAGAGTGCGATGCGACGTCCAAGACCGCTCTTGCGATAGCCGATTGAAAATATGAATGCGCCCACAATTAACCACACGCTACTTTCCGAAAATCCACTCAACGCCCACTTGAGTGATTTTGCCGGATCGGGATCGACGTAGCGTAGTACCGTCGCTGCAGTGAGTCCGATAAATCCAACGGCACCGGGCGGCATCGACTCGCAAATGAGTCCTGCAATCACGGCGGCAAAAATCGCGAAGTAATGCCACTGTGACGCCGTCAGACCAGCAGGAATGGGGCACACAAATAACGCGAGCCATACCACCAACGGCGCAACGGTCTTCCACCAGCTGCGCAAAGACGTAGGCCCGGTGTGGCTGGTCAAATGGCTACGGCTCGACGCGGCTAAGGTTTTGTGCGATCAGGTCCTCAACCAATGCCACCGATCGTGCCGTCGCACCGAGTTCGGCACGTACCACTTCACGCGCGCGTTGTCCTTCGCGCTCGCGTTTGTTGCGATCTGCCAACCACTGCGTGAGCACTTCCGCCAAGGCGCGACTGGTGCGCACGGCAGCCGCACCACCGGCCTTCAGCAATAGGCCTGCTTCACGACTCATCGTGTGTCGGGGGCCGAACGCCACCGGCACGCCGAATGCCGCCGGTTCGATGACCGAGTGCAATCCGGCCGAATGAAATCCACCGCCAACAAACGCGGCACTGGCAACGGCGTACACTTCGCCAAGAATGCCAACGCGGTCGACAATGATCACATCCGCTTCTGCGTCAGTGGACGACGAGCGCTCTTCGAGCACCGACAACCGCAGCGTACGCAGTTTGTTCTTTCGCGCCCATGCGTCGAGCGGTTCGATATGCGCCGCGGTCGGTTCATGCGGAGCAACAATGAGCCTCGCCGTGGGCACGGCGCGACGCACCGCGAGCCAGGCGTCGAACAGTATGAGTTCGTCTGCGGGCCACGTACTGCCGGCAACAAGCGTGGGACGTGTGCTGGTCAACAATGACAATAACGGTGAGGTGCGGTCGACGCTTTCGGCGCGCGCCCACACCTGATCAAAGCGCGTGTCGCCGGTGACACGAACAACCGTGGCCCGCACACCGAGCTGCAAAAGTCGTTCGCCATTCGCGGCATCGATGGCACCAACGGTCGCAAGCGACTCGTACGCATCGTGCAGCGCCAGTCGCGAGAAAAACCCAAGACGACCCGACGCTGGTGACAACGTCGCGCTCAACAACCCAACCGGAATCCGTCGCGCGACGGCGCGTTCCACCAACAACGGCCACACATCGAGCTTGACGAATACCAGCGCGGTTGGCTTGAGCGCATCCAACATCGCCTCGGCGTCACGCACAGTATCAAACGGCAAATAGTCCGTCACGTCTGCACCAACGCTCTCCGCAAATCGTTCGGCGCTTGGCGAAAAATATGTGTACGCGAATTGCCAATCGGGATGTGCGAGCCGCAGCGCATGGGCCACTGGGCGTGCCTGCAGCCCTTCGCCAACGGACGGTGCATGTAACCAAATCAGCGGACGCGAAGGATCACGAACTGCTGCGGCACGCGCACGAATACGGTCCAGCAATCCGCGACGAGCGCGCAGTGATTGCGCCAATTTTCCGCTACTCGAAGGCGCAACAGTGACGACCAACGCCGTTGCGGCGCGGGCCACGACGCCGCCCAGTGTGTACAGCGTGCCAACCGCGCCGTTCAGTGCGCCCTCTTAGTACGCGCGATAGAAAGCGCCGAATCCACCGCGCGGCGGAAATCGGGATATGGCACGGCACCTTCCACAAGGAACTCGCCGATCAGGAACGACGGCGTTGAACGCACCCCAATGCGGTTGGCTTGCTGTATGTCCGAATCAATCAGCGCGCGAATACTCGGCGATTTCTTGCAACTCTGATACTCGGCCATGTTCAACCTGCTCGCGCGGGCCAACGTGTCGAGATAGGGTGTCGCGTCTGAGAGCTTGTGGATTGCGGCTTGATCGCGAAACAACGCGTCGGAAAAATTCCAAAATTTCGCCTGCGCCGCAGCGCAGAGCGCCGCCTCTGCTTCGACACGCGCCTGGGGATGCATCTGTAGCGGGAGATTCAAATACGCGAGTCGCACTTTGCCTGGATCGATGTAATCACGCTTGAGTTGGGCCATCGACGAGTCGTGCCACGTCTTGCAGTACGGGCATTGAAAATCGCTGATGACCACCAACCAGATCGTTCCAGAGTCGCGTCCTATCAACCGGCCTTTGTCGGCCTTTGCAATGAGCACGGAATCGACCGCTGTGTCCGTTGGCACGGTGGCGCGCGGACTCGCAGTCAATAAAGCCTTTGCTGCTGCCGCACTCGCCGTCGGTCCCGTGGAACTGTCGCGCCCGGTTTGCGCCGCCGCGTCTGCACGTCCGCATGCGGTAGCGACGCTGGCAAACGCCACGACGGCCGCGGTGCGCATTGCTGAGGCGCGAGCTGCGGTAAAAGCGAATCGCATAAACCGAGTGAGCAAAGGAGAGCGTTCCGGCAGAGGTAACGACAGTACTCTAAATTAGCATATACCTCCGCATATGCGGCTATACTACGGCATCATACTCTTCCCTCTTCGATTTAGCGTGATTCTTCGCCCCGCTCGTGTGCTCGCGGTCGCGTTTGCGCTGCTTTTCCCTGGCGCGGCAACGTTCGCGTCGGCGCAGCAGACTGCGCTTCCCGCGCCCGTTGGCTATGTCAACGACTTCGCGGGCGTCATTCAGCCGGACGCGAAAGCCCGGCTCGAAGACCTCGCCCGTCGTGTCAGTGCGGTCACCCACGGCGATATGGTCATCGTCACGCTCGCGGACTTGGGCGGACGTCCGGTCGAGGAGGTGTCGCTTCGCCTCGGCCGCGAATGGAAAGTTGGTGCGGATGCGGCGGTGGGTGACAAGGCACGCAACGCCGGTGTGATCATTTTGGTGGTGCCCAAGGAGTCGTCGACCGACGGACGTGGGCACTGTCGGATCGAGACGGGGCAGGGCACCGAAGGTTTTATCACGGATGCCACGTCTGGTACGTTGTGTCGAGAGGCTGGAGCAGCGTTTGTTGCCAAGGACTACAGCGCGGCGCTTGAGCTGATCGCTGGCAACGTTGCCAATCGGTATGCGGCGGAGTTTAATGTCTCGCTCGATGGTACGCAGCAGCCGGAGCCGCAGCGCGCACGAGCATCGCGTGGCCGAGGTGGTCTTTCTCCGGTCGCCCTGCTCGTCATCATCGTCGTGATTTTTCTCGTACTCAGTGCGCTGAGTGGGAAGCGACGCGGCGGATGCATCGGATGCATTCCACTGCCGTTTGGCGGACCATCCATCGGTGGCGGTGGATGGAGTAGCGGCGGCGGATTTGGTGGGGGCGGTGGAGGCTTTGGCGGATTCGGTGGTGGTGGTGGATTTAGCGGTGGTGGTGGTGGTTCTGACTGGTAGGGGATTGTCAGCGTTGGTATACACGCACTCTGTCTAACGGAAATCCGATGGCGATGTCCTCCATGACGCTCGATGAACTCGTCTTGCAGTTGCGCCAAGTGCATAGCGACCTTCTGCAGGCCGTGGTGCTTTACGGTTCGACGGCCAGCGACGAACAGGTCAAGGGTCATTCCGACCTGAACGTCCTGGTGATCGTGCAATCGCTCGAACTGTCAACTCTTCGCACGCTTGCGCCAACGACCCGTGCCTGGGCCGAAGCCGGAAATCCATCGCCGCTCACGTTGACCAAAGCCGAGTGGGTACGATCGGCCGACATTTTCCCGATGGAATACGCGGATATTCTCGAGCGACATCGCGTGTTGCACGGTACCCTGCCGTTAGACGGCATCGTCGTGAATGCGCGCGACTTGCGGTTGCAAGTTGAGCAGGAGGCGATGGGCAAATTGCTCCGTTTGCGCCGTGGTGTGATGTTGGCGGGCACTGATGCCGCGAAACAGTCGGAGCTGATGCGCGTCAGTTTGAGCGCGCTGCTCGTGATATTTCGCGCGGTGCTTCGGTTGCACAACGAACGTCCGCCGCGTGATGCGGTGCAGTTAGGACATGTTGTTGGGCAGCGCTGCGGTTTCGATGCGGCATCGTTCGAGCATGTCGCAGCGCTGGTGCGCGGCAAGGCCATCGAGACCGGCAAGACCGAGTCGATTCTTTCCGGGTATGTACACGGTATGGAATCACTCGTGGCATATCTGGACCAGTTTACTCCGCCGACGCCGTCGGCTGATTCTCCACACCCCTGAGGACGAGCATATGAACACCGTGCGGTTTTCGCGCGCCCTGCGGCGTGCACGATACGTGGCGCTGGCGCTGCCGTTGATGCTGGGCGCGTGCGGTTACAACAGCATTCAATCATTCGATGAGCAAGCCGAGCAGGCGAAGAAAAATATTGATGCGCAGTTGCAGCGGCGCGCAGACCTTATTCCGAATCTCGTCAACACCGTAAAGGGCTTCGCCACGCAGGAAAGCGAGGTGTTCATTCAAGTCGCGCGGGCGCGTTCGGGGCTGATCGGCGCGTTACAGAAGCCGGGTGGATCTGATCCCGCAGAAACGGCGAATGCCAATCAACAACTCACGTCCGCGCTGGGGCGTATGAGCATCGTGGTGGAAGCATACCCACAACTCAAGTCCAACGACAACTTCCTGAAGTTGCAGGACGAGCTCACGGGTACGGAAAATCGCATTGCCGTTTCGCGCACGGACTACAACGAGAAGGTAAAAGTATATAACGAGTACATTCGCAAATTCCCGGCAGTGATGACGGCGAAGGCGACCGGAGCGAAGGCGCGCACGTATTTCGAAGTCACAGATGCGGCGGCTCGTGCAGCGCCAACGGTGGACTTTAGCAAGCCAGCACCGGGCAAATAGGGCACCCAGTGCGGCTCGGCCAGCTTGCACTACGGCGTGCGATTCTTTTCATACAGTAGGTTACGCGGCGCAACACGCCAATCGTACCAGCGCAGAATTGGATTGCCGTTGTTCACTGCCGGATCAACCTTTTCTGTTTTGAGTTGCGCGCGTACGTGCACGCCGATGATGTCGTTGCCGTCGTTCAGTGTGTCGGTATCGAGACCACTGTACGACGGCGCTTCACGATTGCCGATGAATAAAATTGACGTCGTGAACGCTTCCGCACCGGTCGCGAGCACGCGACCGATAGGTCGTCCCGCATTGTCAAATTGCTCGGCGCGCATCAGTGATTTGCTCGACGCATCGCGCCAGTACACGACCGCTTTGAGTTTCTGAATAGTCGTTCCGGATCGCGTGAGCAACGTGCTGTCGAGTCCGGATTTGCGACCGAGCAAAAATTCCAGCGGCAAGAAATTTGCGCGAAACCGTCCGCTGGACGCATTCACGACACTCGTGAGATACAACAGGCGACGTGTCGTGCCGATCTGCAGTCGTGCGAGGTCGCCGCCCGAGAGGGTAAATGTGCCGTTCACGTTCATGAACTCAATGCACGTCGTGCCACAGTTGCCACCGACGGGATAATTGGGCAACGTGTCGCCGTCATCGTAGATCGGATACACGGGCGCTTCGTCGGGCGCAAACGGAACAGAGAGTACGGAGAGCGTGTCGCCGAACGAACCAAGACTGCCAAACACGGGCGTGCTTTCCATCGCGATTCCTGCTTCTTGTGCATCGCGCGCAAGCGATAGACCGACAAAACGCGCGTTGCGATCGACGCTTTCACGAATCGTCCAGCCGCGGCGCGTTTGCCAACTGCGCATCGAGAACGAGGTGGCGGCAGTGATCACCACCATTCCGATCGTCATCGAGATCAACAATTCTGCGATGGTGAAGCCCAGGCGACGTCGTGTCATGGGACCGCCACGAGGCCATTGCCCCGGAAGAAAGAGGTAGTGAGCGCCACCGGCTGTGTGCCCCGCGGATAGGTCACCGTAAGATCGATGCGCAATAGGTTTTGCCGAACCACGGTAACCGTCATCGAACGTTGAAACGCCCCCGTCGATGAGGTGGTGCCGTCGGCATCCAGCCGGACAGCCGTTTCAGACACCACGGTCCACGGATCTCGTGTACGCACCTCCTCGAGGTAGCCGCGTGCAATGGCGATCGCGTTCGTGCGATTTTGTGCGAGCGTTTGCATCGTGATGGTATTCGCGCTTGCCGTCGCGAGTGACATCAGGCCAACCGCGAGCAAAATGATGGCCACCAACATTGAGACGATGGTAAAGCCGCTGCGCACGCGACGTACGGGCGCGTACACGTGCC
>JAYTTR010000157.1:0-9141 GCA_043744935.1 Gemmatimonadaceae bacterium | reverse complement strand
CGTCGAGTGTCGTGCCGCCCAGTGTGACAACGTTTGGCGGCGGCGTCAGTCGTGCGGCGAGCGCACGCACATCCGATTCACGAACCGCGCAGACGTCGCAAACGGCCTGCGTCAGCAGCACCGTTGGATGCAGCGCACGAATGCGTGTTTCGTCCAACGTGAAGAGCGCGTGTCCTTCGCCCGAGAGCGAGTGTACGGCAGCATCGATCTCCGCCGGTGAGCCAATATGCGGTATCGCGCTGTGGGTCACGCGCGCTCGTGATTTCACGACATCGGGGAAATCACATTCATGTGTGATGCCCACGAGATGTTCGGAGACGCCGAGAAATGCGACAATCTCGGTGGCGGCAGGGAGCAAGGAGACAACGCGCATGCGCTAGTTGTTTGGTGTGGCGTGATACACCTCTTTTCCGCCGACGTACGTCGACAGGACTTTCGTGCGCAACACCAGCTCCACCGGCACGCGCATGATATCCTGGTCGAGCAATACGAAGTCGGCGTATTTGCCCACCGTGAGTGAACCCATGTCCTTTTCCTGAAACGCAGCATACGCGGGCCAGAGCGTCATGCTACGAAGCGCTTCTTCGCGTGTCATTTTTTGTTCGGGCAACCAACCTCCCGCTGGCCAATCGTTCGCGTCCTGTCGTGCGATGGCCGCGTGAAACGAGATGAGCGGATTTACTTGTTCGACTGGAAAATCGCTGCCGTTTGGAATAACCACGCCCGAGTTCATGAGCGAGCGCCATGCGTATGCACCGAGTAACCGTGTCGGACCGAGCCGCTTGCCGATCCAGTACATGTCACTGGTTTGATGACTCGCTTGCATGGAGGGAATAACACCCAACTGCGCGAATCGCGGGATGTCGTCGTAATTCAAGATTTGTGCGTGTTCAACGCGAAAGCGGTGGTCTGCCGTTGGCACTGCGCGTAATGCGGCTTCGTACGCGTCAAGCACCACGCGATTCCCTCGATCACCAATGGCGTGCGTGTTCACCTGGAAACCACTTTTCAGTGCGCGCTCTGCGACCTCACGAATGTGTGCGGGCGCGCTGAGCAAGAGCCCGGAGTTATTCGGATCGTCGGCGTATGGTTCAAGCAATGCTGCGCCGCGGGATCCCATCGCACCGTCTGCGTACAGCTTGATGGCACGCACCCACACCTGTCCGTTGTAGAGCCCTGAGCGTGGACCAATGCTGGTATAATGTGCGATGGCGGCTGAGTCGTCGGAGATCATGACGTATAGTCGCAAATCAAGCTCGCCGACTTGCGCCATTTGTTCAAACATGTCAATCGCGCTGCGACTTGCGCCTGCGTCGTGGATCCCGGTCAAGCCCCATCGATGAATGACGTTGACGGCATCCTTGAGCGCGGAGCGTGCTTCAATCGTCGTTGGTGCGGGTACGATGCGTTCGACGAGATCTTTTGCATTGTCGATCAACACACCGGTTGGCGCATTTTGCGTATCGCGAATGATCTTGCCGCCAGACGGATCAATGGTCGCAGCAGTCAGGCCAGCGAGTCGCATGGCTGCTGCGTTCGCCAAGTCGGCATGACCGTCCACGCGTGTAAGTAGAACGGGATAGTCGGGGAGCGTAGCGGACAGTTTTTCGTGCGAGGGAAATCGCGTATCGCCCCACGCATTTTGATCCCATCCGCGCCCTAAAATCCAGGTGCCTTTTGGTGTCGTTTTCGCGCGCTCAACAACGCGTGCGATCACTTCATCGTAGCTGTGCGTACCCGTGAGATCGACCGCGCGCAATGTTTGCGCGAGTCCGGAAAAGTGCGCGTGAGCATCCACCATCCCCGGGATGACCGTGCGTCCGCCAGCGTCCATGATGCGCGTGTTTACGCCTTTGAGTGCGGCCGCTTCAAACTTCGAGCCGACGAAAATAACGCGTCCATCGCGCACCGCGAATGCTTCAGCGATCGGTCGCGCTTCATCGGCGGTGTAGACACGCGCGTTCGTGACAATGAGGTCGGCAGGCAGCGGCGAGCGCGCTTGCCCGCGTGCGCGCGGGGCGAGCAACATGAGCAGCGCAATAACGATGCTCGGCGCGAAGGTACGTGTTGAGACGGACGAAATAGTCATGCGGTGAGTCTGGCGCACGGAGCCCGTCGCGGCAAGTTGGAAGCACATTGAAAGCAAGTGGAAACATTGACACAAACGCAGAAGGCCCGGACATCGCGATCCGGGCCCTCGTTGCGCATCTACAACTGCGGCCGCAAAAGCTTACTTCTTGGCAGGCGGCATCAAGACGGCGTCGATGACGTGAATGACGCCATTCTTCGCGACGATATCCGTCTTCACGACGTTGGCGTTGTTCACCATGACCTTATCACCCATCACCATGACCTTTACATCCTGACCTTCGACGGTCTTGGCGCTCTTGCCGTTCATCTTGACGACGTCGGCAGCCATCACCTTACCGGCGACAACGTGGTAGAGCAGCACGTTCTTGAGCGCGGCCTTGTCTTTGCCTAACGCGGCGAGTGCTGCGGCTGGAACCTTCGCAAACGCTTCGTCAGTTGGCGCGAAAACAGTAAACGGACCCGGGCCCTTGAGGGTCTCAATCAGGCCAGCGTCCGTAAGCAACTTCGCGAGAGTCTTGAACGAGCCGGCGGCGACAGCGGTTTCGACGATGTCGGCCGTTTGCGCCTGCGCAGAGCGCGGAGCTGAAAGCGCGATGAGAGCGGCACCTGCGACGAGCATGGACAACTTACGCATCAGAAATCTCCAGAGATCGACTGAGTTGGTGTGCAGAGCCGGGAGGCTCATATCTGAAATTAACCCGGTTTAAGGGTGGGGTGTTCCTGCTTGACGTGCTTGTGATCGGTCTAGACGAGCGAGTCCTATGAAACAGCTTATCGCCCGGTTTGGTGGCCTTTAGGTGCGGGCGGCAAGCAATTGGTGACCATTGGCGGCGAAGTCGAAACCATTATACCCGGCGGTTTACGCATCCAACCCCCGGAGAAACGATGGGCGTGGCGGAGAAGGTGCTCCCGCCAGAATTGAGCAAAATCATTGTCGGGAGTTTGTAGTACGTGCACACGGAATTGGGGACTGGATTCCTCGACTCGGTGTAGAAACATTCATTTGCCATTGCGCTTTCAGGGCAGGGAATTTCATGTCGTGTCGAACATCCAATCACGATTCGGTGTCATGGCATTGATGTTAGAACACATCGCGCCGATCGCCTTGTCGCCGCGCAGATCAGTCTCGACGGCAAACCTGTTCGGCGCTCACGCCGGGCCATTTCGCGCAGGTGCTGCACTACCTGAAAGGCACAAATTTGCCGCTGGGAATTTTGCCAAACTTCGGGAGTAAGCCGAGCTTCAAAAGGCTCATCCGCACGGACACCCGTGAAAACAGCAAACAACCTGCCGCGAATTTACACGAATGACGCGAATTTGATGATCGCATGTGGTGAGCTGCGGCACGACAGAAAACAGCAAAGGAGATGGGAATGAACAGCAACAGCACCGCCTTCGCGTGGTGTCGTTTCCTGTGCGCCCCCTTTTCCAAAATTTCAACGCACCACCTTTCAGCTGCCACACCATTCAATTCGCGTAATTCGTGGCCTACCGTTGTGCGGTTTGCCAGCAAACAACAATTAAATCTCGGCCGGCAATTCGCCTACAGCACAGACAACAGCAACCCCTCGAGAATCTGCAACCCGAAGTACGCCACGATCACCGTAATATCAATCATCCCGATTGTCGGAATCACGCGCCGCAGCGGCGCCAATATCGGTTCCGTCAACACAAATGCCCAACGCCACCATTTCGAATACGGCGTACCACCAACCCACGACGAAATAACGCGAGCAAACAATGCAATACGTAGAATGCCAAACGTCCAGCGCACCAGCAACCCCACAATGCCACCAGTGCCCATCGACGTCGCATTGACCATCGACAAAATCTGATCCCGCAAGAACTGCACGCCCGAGATCAACACCAAGCCGCCTAATACCACCGCCGCCAGCGCCCACCACGGCGCCGAATACGGCGTGCCGCCAGCGCGTAAAATCCGGCGCTCCATCGGCGCGATCAGCCATGGGTCAACGCGGTCTCTCAGCACGCGCGCAACCGGCGAGAACGGCGAAATACGCCGCGTTCGCACGCTATATGACAACACCGCCGCCACCGCAGTGAGCACACCCGCCGCAAAGACTGCCGGCCGCAAAATACCGAGCACGACGTCGAAAATGCTGATCAGAGACATACTGGAAATATACCGTTGCTCCTCACAATGCACCGCGTCGACGCAGCAACATGCGCAGCGCACCCGGAATCCCCGACAGTCGTTCGATGATCGTCCGCCCGTGCGCCAATCGCAAGTAACTATCGAGGTTATTCGCCGTGCTTGCGTCGTAACCGAACCACCAAGGTTGCCGCACATCCGGCAAAAAATCATCGATCACCGTGCGCGTACGCACACACTCCAGCAACCCTTGCGTACCGTGAATGCGACCCATGCCGCTGGCTTTGACACCACCGTGCGCCACCTCCGGCAGCCCAGCATTAATCACCGCGTCGTTGATCGCCACCGCGCCCACCTGGAGCTGCGCCGCGATGCGACGGGCACCACGTCGGTCGTGCGACCACACCGACGCACTGAGCCCGTAATGTGAATCATTCGCCAGCGCGACCGCATCCGCCTCGGATGAAGCGCGCATCACCGCGAGGACCGGTCCAAACGTTTCCTCATGCCACACCCGCATCGCCTTCGTGACGTTGGTCAGCACAACCAGCGGCGACCACGAGCCACCGCTATTCGTGCCATCAACTCTCGCGGCCACCGTCGCGCCCAACGCAATTGCATCCTCCAGCTGCGCCGCCATTATCATCGCCTGATCGCCCGTCACCAGCGGTCCAACATCCGTGTTCGCGTCGTCCGAAGGCCCAACAGTGAGTTGCGACACCGCTGCGACGACCCGTGCAACCAAGGCATCATGCGCCGCACCAACCGCAATGACACGTTTCACCGCGACACACGTCTGGCCAGCGTTGGTAAATCGTCCCCACACGATGCCACTCGCGGCAATGTCAAAATTGGCGTCCTCTAAAACAATCGCTGCATCGCTCCCGCCAAGTTCCAGCGACACCGGTACAAATCGCGGCGCACACGCGACGGCGATGCTGCGACCCGTGCGCTCACTACCGGTGAAGAAAATCTTGTCCACGGTTGCATTCACCAGCTCGGCACCCACGCGCCCGTCACCCTGCACGAGCGTGAAAACGTTCGTGGGCAGACCGGCCCGCACGAGCAATCGCCCAATGTGCTCAGCGCAGAGTGGCGTGTGTTCTGACGGCTTGAGCAGTACCGCATTGCCCGCGATGAGCGCGGTCATACTGTGCATGGCGGGGAAGAAAAACGGATAGTTCCATGGACTGACAATGCCAACAACACCAAATGGATCGTGGTGAATGGCAATCGACTTTCGCCACGCCGCCATCGTCCGCGAGCGCTTTCGCTCCGGAGCCAACGTGCGCTCCGCAACGCGACATAAAAAGCGCGCGCCGTCCAGCGCCATCGAGATGTCGGCCACGAGGCTCTCAACGAACGGCTTGCCAGTTTCGGCCGTTACTGTGCGTGCAATCGCCTCACGTTCGACGAACACGAGCGCGCGAAAGCTCTCGATGATCTTGATTCGTTCGCGCACCGATGTCGCAGCCCACGACGGCTGCGCAGCACGAGCCCGTGCAACCTGCGCGTCGATGTCCATAGTCACACCCGAGGCAGCCGACGTCGCGCCAGAATCGCAGCACACAAAACCAACACCGCCATCGCGCTCCATTCACCGAACGCAATCGGCGCGACGCCGAACGCGCGCGGCATCGCGCTCCCACTTAGCGCGACAATTCCAATCGCAACGCCAAGTACGGACTTCCAACGCGCTCCGCATTGCGCACCAAACCAACCAATTGGAAAGACCAATGTGATCAGCCAACCAGCGCGCGCAACAATCGCAAACATCGAGTCCCGTTTGATGAGCGTCTGAATCATCGTCCATCCCAGTGTTGGCGTGAGCAGCATTGTACGATCACCGTCAAAATCTGCGGAGCGAGCATGCAGTTCGAGGTGATCGGGCGCAGCAATGGCGGACAATCGCAAGACGCGTGCATCAGTCACTACGCGATTGGCAAACACGTCACGAAGCGTGAGCGACGGCATCGCTAGCCCCCAATCCCACGCCTTGCGCGACACCAGCAACTCGGCCGCATCGGCCCGCTCGCCAATCAACGTGACGGCCGACGTGTCGCCACGCTTGTGCACGTACACGATGGGTACGAGCGAGTTGCCTTCCTCTCGACCGCGCAACACGGCCGACATCGTGATGGTACGAGCTTCGACCGTTGTTTCCACAATCACCGGACCCGTACCGCGCTGCGTGGTTCGGTACGCGTCAACCGAAGCAGAATCCACCACGCCATCAAACCAACCCATACCGGGTGTGTGATCGTAGCTGCTGCGCGTGAAGACGCCGACGTCGACCGCGCCATCGCGGAACCCCAATGCTCTGCTCGTGAGTGCCAGCACCATGATGGCGCCGAGCGACCACACGAGCGTAAATCGCGCGGCGAGGCGCGGAGATGGCGCGACGGCCCGTTGTCGCATTTGCACTACGAACACACCGGCAAGTCCGCCCAATGTATTTGCAACAACATCAGCCCATGCCGCCGATCGCGCAGGTGGCAAACCAATTGACTGCATGTATTCAATGAATAACGAAAACGCAAATGCAGTAATGGCCACACGCCACCACCGGACGCCAAGCAACGAGAGCGCAATACCGAATGGCGCAAATAACACCACATTGCTGATACCATCCGTCAGCCATAGCTCGCCGCACACCAAACACCACGTCGCGGGCACGCGCACCGACTGCAGCGCACCAAACGGCACCAGCGTGGCAGCGATAATGAGCGCAACGCTCGGGCCGAGTCCGAGCGCGACAACAGCACGACGCGTCACTGGCTACTTCAACACGGCTTTCGCGATTGTCTGCAGCTGCATGTTGCTCGTACCTTCGTAAATGGTGCCAATTTTCGCATCGCGATAAAACTTTTCCACGGGATAGTCGCGCGTATACCCATAGCCGCCAAATAGTTCGACGCAAAGTGACGTGACCCGTTCGCACATCTGCGACGAATACAGTTTGGCCATGGCGCCTTCGCGCGCAATATCGTGCCCCGCGTCGTCCAGGCGTGCCGCGTTGTACACCAGCAGTCGTGCTGCCTCGAGCTCCGTTGCCGCTTGCGCAATTTGAAACTGAATACCCTGAAACTCACTGAGGGCACGGCCGAACTGTTTACGCTCTTTCAAATGCGCAGTGGTCGCGCTCAGCGCGCCCTGTGCAATGCCAATCATCTGCGCACCAATGCCGATGCGTCCTTTGTTGAGCGTTTCGATGGCAATCTTGTACCCAACGCCAACCGTGCCCAACACATTGCCTTCCGGCACCACGGCGCCATCGAAATGCAATGACGTCGTGCTGGACGCGCGAATGCCAAGTTTTTCTTCTTTGCGACCAACCGTAAAACCGGGTGTTCCACGTTCCACGATAAATGCGGTAATGCCTTTGTAACCCGCGCTGAGGTTGGCGTTTGCAAATACGACGAAAATATCTGCTTCAGCGCCGTTCGTAATCCATGCCTTGGCGCCGGTGAGCGACCATCCACCGTCCACTTTGTCCGCGCGTGTCGTCAATCCAAATGCATCGGAGCCCGAACCGGGTTCGGACAACGCGTACGCGCCGATCGTGCCACTCGTCAAGCGCGTCAAGAATTGCTGCTTTTGCGCCTCAGTTGCGTAGCGATTCAACGGATAATTCACAAGCGTGTTTTGCACGTCCACTTGAATTGCCGCCGCGGCGTCAATCTTGCTCAACTCTTCTACCGCAATCGTCACCATCATCAAGGTGCCGCCGGCGCCCCCGTACGCCTCGGGCACTTCGATGCCCATCAGACCCAGCTCGACAAATTTTTCCGTCAACGCGCGGTCAAGTTTTCCGTCTGCTTCCATCGCACGCACGCGCGGTAGCACTTCTGTCGTGGCGAGATCGGCAATGGCGGATCGAAACAGCTCCTCTTCTTCGGAGAGCAGGGTGAGCGGCAGGCGAGCGGTATCCGACGTGCTGGTCATGGAGTGCAACGAGTGGGAGAATGCGAGAAGCAGTACGCGACAGTGTCTGTCCAATCTTCGACAAGGACCGGCTGCAAACCAGCGTCGACTATCGACTGAGCCCATTCGAAAATATAGATGAGTTCGGCATGCGAATTGCTTTACTTGGCGGGTGTACCGGTTAGTACTCCCCTTGTGACGGTGACCGCGATGCCCCGAATTGCTTCCCATGCAGCGACTTACGACGCCACAGCCCCCAAAGGGCATGCGACGCGTGCCGTAATGGTGATGGCATGTGGTGTTGTGTTGCTGCAAGCGTGCAACGCTTCGGACACCAGCGCACCAGTTTCTCCCGCGATCGTGACCGTTTCCGCATCCATTCGCTTTCCTGACAGTACAGTACGCGTTGCAGTTCTCGGCGACACGGTCCGTACGACTCCTGAAATAACGGATCGTACAGGCCGCAAGGTGGCGAGCGGTGCAGTGTTCAGCGTCGAGTCCGGCGCGGATGTGGTGAGCATTGTTGGCGGAACCATGATTGCGCGCATGCGCGGTGAAGCGGTCGTGAAGGCCACATACGACAATGCCGTCGCTCGCCTGACGGTAACTGTTGATCCCGCAGCTCCAGCCATCGCCACCATTGCGACGGACACGATCGTTCCCGGCACGGTATTCGGTATTGACGGACAAAATTTCGCCTTGCTCGCCGACGTCGTTGACGTAACGGTTGCCGGCGTGAAGAGCACTGTGCTGCGCGCAACCGCGACACACCTTGATGTGATGCTGCCGGTCGGTATTATGCCCTGCCAAGCCACCAGTATGCAAAGCGTTGTCGTCACCGTTGCAGCGGCCGCCTCGCAGAAAACCGTCGCGGTACGCACGGCTCAACGTATCGCACTCGCTCGCGGTGAGTCGGCCAGCATGCTGGACGCCGACCAAGGGCGTTGTACCGAACTGGTCGCACCCGTTGGCAACACACATGCGAAGTATGTCGTTGCGATAGTGAACACCAG
>JAYTTR010000156.1:0-2367 GCA_043744935.1 Gemmatimonadaceae bacterium | reverse complement strand
GTCAACTCGACGTCGAACTGGCCACGCTGTTTGCGGGACAATCGGCGAACACGTCGGCGGCTGATTCGCTTGATGCCGTGAGTGGTGTGCTGACCGTGCAAACAGCAATGGGAATTGCCGCGGTCTTTCCCACCATTGTGCTCGCGGACTCACTGGCCCTTGACGCGTCCGTCGCGGACGCAAGTGTGAACACGAGTGCGGCGACGAGCACGACACTACTGATCAACGCGGCCGAGGACGATGTGCGCTCCGCCGATCTGTCCGTGTTGTTCGAGCGACGTCGATATCTCGCGACCCCTTCGCTATCGCTTGGTGTGGAGTCGGGGAATCCCGGTGGTCCCGGCGGCGCGCTTCCGCTCATTGGCGTTTCGCTCCCGCTGCCGTTGTTCAATCGCAATGGTGCAGCCACCGATGCCGCCAGAGTTGCGGCAGAGCGTGCGCGCGCGCAATTAGCGCAAACGCGACTTGAACTGGATGCGGCGTTGTCCGAAGCACGACGCGACGCGGTCAACGCCCGGAGTCGCGCTACCCGATCCGCGCGGCTCGTTGCTGGTGCGGATCGTGTCGCATCACTATCACTGCTCGCGTATCGGGAAGGCGCGTCAACATTGCCCAATGTGCTCGAGTCGCAGCGATCTGCGCGAGAAACACTCGCTCAATACCTGGCCGATGTCGCCGCCGCGCGCAACGCAACAGCGCTAGTGCGCCTGCTCTCTCTCTCCGTCACTTCGCAACCATGACGTTTCAATTTGCATCCTTCACGCGTCGGTACGCGCGCGTCACGACGGTGCCTTGTGGAATCGCAACGGCCCTGCTCTTCTGTGCCTGCGCTGGCAAAGATAAAGCGTCTGCTGGAGGCGATCCGGATGATGCACCAAAGGCCGCAAGCGTTCCGTCTGCTGATGGTACAATCAAGACGGAAAGCGTTCCAGCGTCGAAAGGAGAGGTTGTCGCGAGCCTCGACACCGTGAACGCCAGCACTTTTGTGGAGACGCTCTCAAATGTGGGAACTGTGACGTCCCGCGTCGGACACGTGGCGTTGTTGTCAGCGCCTGCGCCGACGCGTGTCGTTCGCGTGCTCGTTGCCGTCGGCGATCGCGTGCGCGCAGGCGCCACTTTGGTCGAGCTCGAATTGCCGGCCTTTGACGCGGCGCTAACGAGCGCCGAGGCCGCGCTTGTATCTGCCGAACGCACGGCGTCCCGCGCGCAACGTTTAGTCGATGCGGGCGTCGCACCACGCAAAGAGTTGGATGTTGCGCAGGCCGAACTCGCGGCCGCACGCGCGAATGCTGTGAATGCGCGCCGAGTGCGCGAGCTCGCGCATGTTCGGTCGCCGATTAACGGTGCGGTCACACGCGTCAATGCTGTATTGGGTGCGAACGTCGACGCGGGTCAGCCGCTCGTCGAGATTGCCGATCCCAGTACGCTCGATGTCGTGCTGTTTCTGTCGTCTACCGATGTTGCTCACGCGCGCATCGGCAACACGGTGACCTTGCACGATGGCGCCAGTACGGATGCGGCGCAGGTTGCCAGCGGTCGCGTGACCGATATTGCAGCGGCGGTGGACAGCGCGAATCGTGGCGTTGCCGTGCGCGTTGCGGTATCGGCGCCGACACGCACGCTGCGACTGGGCGAGTCGCTCTTTGGCACCATTCACGTACAGACGCACGCGCGCGCACTGACGGTACCCGACGCGGCACTCGTTCCCGCCGGTGAAGGATTTCGCGTGTTTGTCGTGGATACGGGCAGTATCGCGCACGCACGTGACGTGACGGTGGGCGGGCGGGCGCAGCGTCGTATCTGGATCACTAGCGGACTGAACGCGGGCGACGTTGTCGTCGCGCAAGGTGCGTATGGCATCGACGATGGCGCGCGCGTGCTGCGGGCGAAGCCGTGAGCGAGGGTCACACCACAAACACACCACGCGCGCGCCGAAGTCTCTTCGACATGCTGTCCGCGCAAAAACGATTCGTGTACCTGACCGTGGCGCTTTTAAGTGCGGCGGGCATCTGGTCTGCGGTGAAACTGCCGTCGGCGATCTACCCGGAACTGGCATTCCCGCGCATCACGATTGTTGCACAAGGAACGTCCCTGGGCGCGCGACAAGTGGTGTTTGCGATCTCCCGGCCCATCGAAGAAGCCGTGAGCATCGTTCCCGGGGTAGAACGCGTGCAGTCGCACTCCATCCGGGGTGCCAGCGAAGTGAACATTACGTTCAGTCAGCACACGGACATGCAGTACGCCCTGCAATTGGTGCGCACTCGTGTCGATCAAATCCGGAGTGAACTACCGGCCGGTGTGACGTTGGAAATCGAACGACTCACACCGTCACTGTTCCCTATTCTCTCGTACAATCTGGAAGGTGGC
>JAYTTR010000155.1:0-2372 GCA_043744935.1 Gemmatimonadaceae bacterium | reverse complement strand
TCGGCCGATGCGCTCTTGGCAAATTCAGAAGCAATTCCGTGAGCGCGGCAACGCCGGCAGGGATCGCGTTCAACGCGGTGCTGCCCGTGCTGCCAGCTACGCCGCACGCGTACTGGACCCTTGAACGCGTCGCACGCGCGCTCGGTACCGGACCTCGTTCGGGCAATGCACTCGGCGGCATCTCAACGGATACGCGCGCGATCAAGCGCGGCGATCTGTTTGTTGCGCTCAGCGGGGAGCACTATAACGCGCATGATTTTCTGACCGTGGCGCGCGCGGCGGGTGCCGCAGCGTGTGTCATCTCCGACGCGACCGCCGCGATCGGACTTGGGCTGCCAGTGTACATCGTGCCGGACACGCTTGTTGCGCTTGGGCAACTTGCCACAGCCTGGAGACGTGCTTGGGGTCGCAGTGTTATCGCGGTCGCGGGCTCGAATGGCAAGACGAGCACGAAAGAGTTGCTGAAGGCGGCGCTTGGTCGAAGTTTTGCAGTGCATGCAACGGTCGGCAATCTCAACAACCTGATTGGTGTACCGCTGTCCCTGTTGGCGATTCCATCCGATGCAGAAATTGCGGTGATTGAGTTAGGCACGAACACCCCCGGCGAAATCGCACGCTTACGCGCAATCGCTGAACCCGATGTGGCGGTACTTACGTCTATCGGCGAGGAGCACCTCGAAGGCCTGCTCGATTTGGCAGGCGTGTTGCGTGAAGAGTGCGATGTGTTTGACGGTGTGACGCTGGCCATTGTACCAGCTGCGCACCCGGACGTGGCGAAGGCGGCAGCTGGTCGCGCCCGCGCAGTGGTGAGCGCAGGTTTGTCGGACGCCGACGTGATGCCAAGTGCGTGGGGACTCGATGGAGAAGGTCGGCCGTGGTTGGACGTGGAAGGCGTGCACATCACGCTGCCGTTGCGAGGTGCGCACCAGGCGGCAAACGCGATGCTCGCGCTTGCAACCGCGCGTGCGTGTGGAGTGTCCATCGCCGACGCGGCGGCGGGCATGGCAACGATGCCGGTGCCGCAGATGCGCGGTGTATGGATGCCGCTTGGCGAGGCCGTGCTGATTCACGATGCGTACAATGCCAATCCCGCGTCCATGCGCGCCGCTTTGCAGTTGCTGCAGAGTGTCGGTGACGGAAGGCAACGTGTCGCGATTCTCGGCAGCATGCGCGAGCTCGGCGCGCAGGCAGACGCGCAACATGTCGAGATTGCCCGTGCCGCGTTGACGTCAACGGCGGATGTCATTGTCGGCGTCGGCGATTTTGTCGCGGCATTTGCACAGTTGGTGCCGAGTGATTCGCGGGTCATTGTGGTTCCGGCGCTCGAGGATGTGTGGCCGTTGCTTGAGCCGCGACTCGCACGCAATGCTGTCGTTCTGCTGAAGGCATCGCGTGGCATGCAGTTCGAACGACTTGTTCCTCTCCTTACACAGTGGGCGACCCGCTAAGTGCTTTACACCCTGCTGCAACCGTACGCGCGCGACCTCCGCATCCTCAATCTCCTGAACTACATCACGTTCCGGTCGGCGGCGGCCTTTGTGACGGCGCTTGTCGTTTCGTTTGTACTCGGACCAATCATCATTCGCCGGTTGCGCGAACTGTCGGTGCATCAAGTGGTGCGTGCTGGTACACCGGAAACGCACGCGGGAAAAGGCTCAACGCCAACCATGGGTGGGCTAATTGTGCTCGCGGCGTCGGTGCTGCCGGTGCTGCTGTGGGCTCGGCTGTCCAATCACTATGTGCAGCTCGCGGTCGGCGTCATGGTATGGATGGGCGCGATTGGATTTCTCGATGATTATCTCAAGCTGAAACAGAAGCGTGAAGGGAAGAAGAATGAAGGATTGGTGGAACGCTACAAGTTGCTTGGGCAAATCACGTGTGGCATCGCACTGGGGCTGATTCTGTGGCTCGCGCCGTTGTCGACGCTACCGGGCGCGTCAACCACGCTGCCATTCTTCAAGTACATACTGATTGTGCCGTACGCCAGTTGGCTTGCCTTTCTCTACGTGCCATGGGTCACGTTTGTGCTCACGGGTGTGAGCAACGCGGTGAACTTGACGGACGGTCTCGATGGTCTCGCGGCGGGCTTGGTGGCGATTGCTGTGATCACGCTCGGTTTGTTCGCGTACATTTTTGGGCGCGTTGATACCAGTACCGCACTGCTCGTGACCTATCTGCGTGGTGCGGGCGAATTGACGGTGTTTTGCGCGGCGGTGTTTGGTGCGTGCATTGGGTTTTTGTGGTACAACGCGCCACCGGCACAGGTATTCATGGGCGACACCGGTGCGCTCGCGCTCGGTGGCGCGCTCGGTGCAGTGGCGATTCTGCTGAAAAGCGAACTGTTGATCGCGATCATTGGGTTTGTATTCCTG
>JAYTTR010000154.1:0-2378 GCA_043744935.1 Gemmatimonadaceae bacterium | reverse complement strand
CACTTGGCGCCGTCATCGAAGCGCCGGGCGACATTCTTATGTACGGAGTGCTGCTGATTGAAAATGGCTTTTGGCGGTGCAGCATTTTCTTTGGGCGGAACGTTTTGAGGCACTTCCGGTGAGCGGCAGCCGCACCAGCTGTCGATCAGGACACACTGCAAAAATCGCACGCTCCGACTAGCGTCCATTTGCAACTTCAAAAGAAATTTGGTTTGTCGACACTTTGCTTGTTGTCAGTAGATATGAGACGACCACTGAGGCATCTGCGTTACGTTCGACCGCGACGATTCGATCACCTTGAATATCGAATCTACTGACCTTTCGAGGCAGCAAGATCGACCAGACGTACAATCCTGTGCGCTGATCGTAAACGTCGATTTGTTGCTCTGCCTTGTCGGAGCTTCCACCGAATAGCACAAATAGTTTTGCGTCGTTGACAACGGCGAAGATTCCGGAAGTTTGCTCTTTTAGCAACCCTATTTGTCCGTTTTTCCGAACAAGTATTGGAAGACGTAACGGCTCCGCGTATTTCTGCACACGGTCCAGTTTCAGGGAGGTGCCGTCTACTTCACTGAAGAATTGCCCGCGCATTGTGTGCAGCAGACAACGTACCCCGCGCTCGTGAACGCGCGCGAAGTTTGTCTGGCTGAGTTGAATTGCGGAATCGAGCTTCGGGTCCGGCCACTGCACATGCGATTGGTGAATGACGTCTCCAACGCGAGAAGCGCGAACGATGCTGCCGGTATGAAGTTGAACAGCGAGATATTCTTCATTTTGCGACGGACAGACGCTGTGCACTTCATGTTTGAAGAGCTCACCCGAGACGCTCGTAACGTACCGACCACGCATATCAAAAATCGGCATGCGCGCGGCTCTGTTATCGATCACGCCAAATCGGTCTGGCGGGAGGATGACAAGTTGATTGGGCACTACAAACTCGGCCGGGCCAAGGCCATGTCGTCCAGCGCGCCATCGAACAGTTCCGGATGACGGATCCATACCTATCAGGCGCGCCAGACCGGTTTGCATCGCTACCACCGTCGTGTCGAGAATGAACACGTCAGAAATGTCTGCGCTATCCATTCCGGCTATCGAAGCCGACGTCCACTGCGGCGTGCTCAAGACATAGCGAAAATCTCTTTGGAATGGTGGTAGTTTGGCTTCGCCACATCCGGCGACAACAAGCGCGACCACGGTTGGAAGAAGGAGATTGCGTCGTTGCATGGACAGTCGTTCGTCGGGGTATTGGCGTAGTGCGACTGATCCTTTACTTCGCCCAGGCTGGAGGGACGCCGCGGCTTACCAACTCGTTGATCCAAGCACCGGTCCTGAATACAGTTTGCGGAACGGCGGTCCAATTCGTATTAGTCCGTTGGAGTTTCTGGTGGTACACATGCATGAGTTGCAGAACCCGTCGCCGGCGCAAGTGAGGCGCCCCGACGTGGCCCATTCGTTCGGCACGATACATCCGCCACCCGAACCTCCGTTTCCACCGCCGCTTCCATCATCTGGAAGAATTTTGATCGAGAGGTCGCGAACGCCAAAGTGACGTTAAGTGGAGGGGTTGGCGGCCGCTGATATTGTCGCACTCGGAAGCGGTGGCGGCACGTGGCCTGTATATGTGAGATCGTTCCTTTCTCGCGCGCGTTTGTGCGATCAGTTGGGTGAACGCGAACAGGCCAGTACGTCGTACTGCGCGTCGAGCATTCCCGTGAAGGGTGCTGTGAAACCTCGGTCCTCATTATGAATACCGCGCCGGATACTCTGCTAGCAGCTATACGCGAGCGCGATGCCTCTGCCGTTCGCGCCGTACTCGATGCCGACTCCTCACTGTTCGCAACTACCGGACCCGGTGGTGAGTCGCTCGTGCTCTACGCGCGCTACGTTGGCGCGCTCGATCTCGTCGCAGTACTGCAACACACGCGCACGCTTGATGCACACGAAGCGGCGGCGTTGGGCGACGTCGATGCATTGCGTAGCGCGCTCGATGCCGATGCGGACACAGTGAATAGACACAGCAACGACGGATGGACGCCGTTACATCTGGCAGCGTTTTTTGGCCACGACGCCATCGCCGACGTACTCATCGCACGCGGTGCGCCACTCGACATGCTGTCGACAAACGCTACACGCAACACCCCACTCCATGCTGCGCTTGCCGGCGCAACCAGCGCGGCGTTGGTTGCACGACTCGTTGACGCAGGTGCCGATGTGACGGCGCGTGGCGAGACCGGTATCACGCCGCTGCATGTCGCCGCGTCCCGTGGTAATGCCGCCCTCTGCGTACTACTTATCGCGCACGGCGCCGACGTTTCTGCGCGAATGGATGATGGTGCAACAGCGGCGCAGTTAGCGAGCACGCGCGGTTTTGACGAACT
>JAYTTR010000153.1:0-9224 GCA_043744935.1 Gemmatimonadaceae bacterium | reverse complement strand
CCGCGCAGCAGGGTGGCCCGCCAAACGCCGACTCGCTGGCACGCGCCGCACAGTTGCTGGCCAGTGATCCACTACGGACGATTGGCAAAGCACAGGCGGCGCTCTCCTCGCAAGCGCGCTCGCTGCAAGATTCCTTCGAGCGGAATCACCGGCAGGGATTGCGGTTTTACAACGGCGGCGCCGACGCCACGTGCGAAGTGCCAATGGGGCGCATCTGCTATTGGAACAACAACGGTGACGTTCCACCACCCGCCGAGCGCAACGACGCGCGCATCGAGAGAGAACAGTTGCTGGATCTTCTTGGGCAGGCGCAAGCCGCCGATCCAACAGACGATTGGGTGAGCGCGATGCGAGTGCGGTACGCGATCGAAGCAGAGAAGCTCGACGTCTCGGTTGCTGCGGCGCGTGCGTGCAAAGGCACCGGATGGTGGTGCGATGCGCTGGAAGGATTGGCGTTACACAACGCGAATCGTCACGTCGACGCAAATGCAGCGTTTACAAAAGCACTCGCGGAAATGCCTGTGCCGCAACGATGCGTGTGGACCGATCTCACGTTGTGGCTCGAGGTTCCGGCGCATACCGCGTACAACGCGATCGCGTGCGCGAATCGCGACGTCGAGAACACACGCATTCTGCGCCTCGCGCAACCATTGTGGATGTTGCCGGCGAACGATTTGCGAAATGAAGTATACGCGCGCCGGACGATGTCACGCATTCACTCGCTCGGTCGCATTCCATACGACATTCAGTGGGGCGATGACCTGCTTGAATCGCAAATGCGTTTCGGGTGGCCGGTCCAGTGGTCGGTGCAAAACGGCGGTGTGGCGGACCCGCGTCCGCCAAGCGTGATTGGTCATGAACCAACGCCAAGTTACGACTTCATGCCGGCCGCCAAAGTTTTTTCCACACCGGTTGGTTCGGTCGAAAAAGACTGGGATCTTTTTCGCAAAAAAGCGCGCATGCGGTATTCGCCGCGCTATGCATCAGGGTTTCTCACGGCGCCGCATCAGTTTGCGCGTTTTCGTCGCGGTGACACCACGTTGGTGGCTGGCGCATTCCGACTGATTCGCGACTTGGAAATGGGCAAAGGCCCGTACACGGCAGCGCTCGTCCTCGACGCCATTGATGGACGCGCGCCCATAATGGCCAAGCGTGACAGTGCGGGCGCGAACGGCGCGCTACTCGCCTCGATGGGCACGGCGCCAATGCTAGCAAGCATTGAAGTGTTTGCGCCCGCAGGGCGTCGCGTCACGCGCGCGCGGACTACTGTACAACCATTACCCAAAGACGCGCGTCTCTCCGACTATCTCTTGCTGCAACGCGGTGATGCTGGTGCAACGCCATCGCTGGAAAAAAACGCGTTGCAAGCGTATGGCTCATTGGAGATCGAACGCGGCGCCACGATTGGCTTGTACTGGGAGATGTATCGCAACGCGACACCGAGCGCGCCGTTACAGGTGTCTGTGCGCGCTACGCGCGTCGGCGCGAGTTTCTTCCAGAAACTTGGCAGCTCAATTGGACTCTCCAAATCCGTCACGCCTGTATCAATTCGCTACGCCGACAACGGACGTCCGGACGGTGCACCCGGTCGCAGTCTCACGCTCAACTTCCCGCCGGTGTCCGCCGGCGAATACCAACTGACGATCCTGGTGTCGGGCGCCGGTATTACGGATAGCACCAGTCAGATCATTCGCATCAAGGGCGAGCGGTAACCAAAAAAACAGCAGACCGCAAATGGCGCGGTCTGCTGAAGAGATGCGGGGGCGCAGGTGCGACTATGGCTTCCGGCGCACCACAATCATTCCCACGGGCGCGCCGTAATCGTCGTTGCCCACGGGATAGCCCGGTGGTGCAATCCACGATCCACCGTCTGCGCGCACCATAAGCCGATGTACGCCCGGCGTAAGTTTCAGCTCCGCACGCCAACGACCATTTTTTGCACGCGTGAGCTGTGTAACCGTCCATTCCGTCACGTCCCCCATCAGCTCCACCGATTCCGCACGTGGCGCATCGATGAGCAAGACCACACGCAACGTATCGCCGTCCGCCAAGGGCGCACCTTGCTCTACCGTTGCCGAATCCACCGCACCAATGGTACGCGTTTCGAAAGACAAAATCCCGCGCGGCGTATCATCAGCGCGTCCATGAAATGGCAACTGCGTGAATCGCAGCCCAAGGGCAACAATCGGCGCGAACCGGTGATAGCGTGAGTCTCCGATCTCGTCTCGCAACGCAATCGATCCAACCGTCGATGAGTTCGTACTCGCAGCACCAACAACCGAGAGCCACGCGGCAATGGGTTGCGCGATGGCGAGCGATGCGATCGCTGGCGGCACTTTGGATTTTGCCCCAAGAGCATCGGTCGACACCCACGTCGCCACCGGCGCGGTAAGTGAAAGCAGCCACTGCGTCGCGCCAGTATTAAAGCCCATCGACGCGATGCTCGAGGCAATGTCTCGCTGTTGCGTTGACCGCAACGTACGCACCGCCTGTACGCGTTCGGCAGAGGCCATCGGAATAGGTCCAGTGGCCTCGTTGATCGTGAGCGTTTGTGTGGTCACGCGAGTGGCGCGTTCGACCGACACGCCAAATGAAAACTCAATCCCGCCGACGTTGGTGAGAAAGCCGCCTTCGACGCGACCAATATTCCCGACATCGAATCGACGCGATACGATGGTATCCGCGATGGCAGCGGTGCCGAAGCCGGGCGGAATGAGTGTGTTGTGAACACCGCCCAACTGCGCGCCCGCATCCGTTCTCAGATCTGCGCGACCATAACTCACGGCGGTCCACACATGCGTTTCGCGAAATCGGGCGCGCGCACGAAGCGACAGCAAACCTTCGACCGACGACGACGTGCCGACGGCGTCGCGCGCCTGCCAGTTACCACTCCCGATCGCGGACAGTCGCACGTTCCCGAGCTTCAGGAGCGGCTGTGTAGCACCCATCCAAATTTCGTTGCGATTGGTAAGCGCGTTTCCACTGCCGTCGGGAAGCGCCGCAAGTCCAAGCACTGACAACGTGGGCGAATCTGTTGCGGGGCCGAGTGCGGATGACGGCGCAATGGGCGAGTCGCCGCGTCGTTGTGCGAGCAGCGGCGTCGATGCAAGTGGCGCGGACACGAGCACGAGCCACGTGAGCGCGGACAACCGATACTGGCCGCCGCTCGATGAAGAGCGGCGTTGCGACTCGCGAAGGAGGCGGCGGGCGGGCGTCACGGAGCTGGTGGTCGGATCGGTTTGCGGTCTCCCGTCGCGGGAGTGGACGGAGACGCAAAAATGTGAACCGTACTTCGAACATAGCGATTCAACGCGTCGACAGCCATACCCGGACCACGAATTGCGTTTTTCGCAACGGTGATTTGCAATCCTTGCAACGCTTCATCCGATCCCGGCATTCGGGAAATCGAATTCACCGCGTCCTGTGCCGTTGCGCTCGGCACACCGCGCTGCACGATGTCGGTAAGCACGGTCAGCGGCATTTCGACAGAGCCACCCGGTCGCGACAGGCGAATCGCGCGCAGCGCCGCGCGCGGAATGCCCGAACGAATCGCCATGGCACCTGCGTCAAGTTCATTCACGCGAGATTCAACACCAAGTGCGTCACGAGCGTCGGCGAGCGCGGCAGCGTGATCACGCACCACTTTAAGTATATGGTCACTGCTCGCACGACGTGCGGCACCTTCCAATGCACGACTGACAAGCGGGCCCGTAGGCAGTCCACGGGCCGCCGCATTGTCCAACAAGGACCGCAACGCAAACGCGGTCACGCTGTCGAAGCGAGACGCATCGAACTGGATTTGCTGAAACCCTTCACGCGGAATGGTGTCACGAGCCGCCCCAGCGATGGAGTGCAGCGACAGCAAGACGGTGAAGACGATCGGATTCATCGCGCGGCTCCTTCAACCACCACGGCGTTTGTTGGACCGTAGCCAGAATCCGGCACCTGAGGCGCGAGCGGATCGACCAGCCACCGATCGCCGTCGACCACGAACGCGTAAACGTGTCGACCGGGAAGCAGTGCGACGCGCGCAGACCACGTACCATCGGCGCTGCGTTTGAGCATCGGCGTTTTCTGTTCATCCCATCCATTAAAATCGCCGACGATCGCGACTTCCATCGCGCGCGCGGGCAGTCGGAGATCGAAGCGAATCGCCTGGCCGTCATCTACGCGCGTGATCGCACCTTGCGGCACCAGCAGCAACGCGGGTCTGGTGCGCATGGTGGCCACGATCAAAACTGCCGCCGCCGCTGCGCCCAACATCCAGCGCGACCGCAGCACCCCGGCAAGTCGGCCGCGCGAGGATTGTTGCGACGCATCACGCAACACCGCGCGCGTACAACGTTCGATTTGTGAACGCTCGACATTCGGCGTGGCCGCATACATCGCAGCGACGCGCGCGGCGAGGACCGCGTCATCGTCGGCCGACGGGAATTGCAGCACTCCGTCTCGCTCAGACATCAAACGAGGACAAAATCACGCGCAGCCGTTCACTACCACGCTTGACGCGCATCTTGAGTGCAGACTCTCCAACGCCGGTCATCTTGGACATCTCGGTGTATTCCAACCCCTCTGCATATTTGAGCAACAACGCTTCACGCTGCAGCGGATCAAGCTGCGCCATCGCGCGCGCCAGTACAGCATCTTCAACTCCAAGCTGCATGCTGATTGTTGGTGTCGCGGCACTTTGGATCGCTATATCATCTTGAACGAACCGTCGTGTGCGACGACCTCGAGCCGTAATTGCGTTGCGACACTGGTTGGTCAGGATGCGGAACAACCAACCGCGAAACTGATCGCGTTCGTCGTAGCGATGAATCGCCAGGTACGCGCGCAAAAAACTGTCCTGGACGACGTCTTCGGCATCGGCACGCTCTCCCAACATGTGATACGCGAATCGCCAACACGCATCGTAATACCGCGCCACGAGCGCACCGAACGCCTCGGCATCGCCAGCGCGGGTCCGGGTGACCAGTTCCGCGTCAGTCATCGTCGTACAACACCGCCCGCGCGATTCGCGTCACCTGGCGACCGAATGAACTCCGAGTGACAACGTGCGCCCGGACGCGAACAACGCGTACGCGGCAGTGTTCACGCTCCCACTTGCGCCACCGCCAGCATCAGCGACAGCACACAAAAGAGCAGCGTTCCACCGCGATTGACTCCGCCAATCCGCGTCAGCCACAACTGCGCGTCCGCGTCTGCGAGCCGCTGCAATTGCGCCAACTTCGCCGCCGCACGGGCGCGCCGGAAAAGCAACCAATTCCCCGTCCCACCGGCCGCGATCACCGCCGACGCAAAGATTGCAAAGTTCATCGCCAACAGCGACTGGTTTTCTGGGAGTTGCACGTTCTGCAACGTCAACACCGTGTCGGTATTGGTGAGAAATCGAAACGCCACGCCGGGCAACACAAAAAACACCGCGAACGCGAGATAGAGTTTGCGATAAAGAAACCAAAACGGCATTCCGAACGCTGCGCTCCAGTTCCATGTCGGAACGAACGACGCGTCAACGCGAAACGTCGCGAACTTCTTGCGATATGAACGTTCCCAGCGCGGTCCGATGAACGCCGCCAACGACACGTCCGTCAACTCGCCGCCGGCGATGCTGCGCGTCGCCCACGCTGGCAAGTTGCCCTTGGGATCATTTCCGTCAGGCACGTTCGGCTCACTGTTCTGCTGCGGAGGGGTCGTCACGCAAACTCGCGGTGCAGGGCGGACGGTTGCTGCTGGGTGAGACAATGCAACGTACCGAGACCCCACACGAGATCCACCGCGTGAATGCCAACGACGGCGTGCGTTGGCAGTACGTCGGCCAACGCGTTCAGCGCAATGCGATCATTCGCATCGTTAAATGTTGGCACGAGCACCACCCCGTTCGCGATGTAAAAGTTGGCGTAACTCGCCGGTAGGCGCGCATCATCCATGATCACCGCACGCGGATACGGCAACGTTACTACCTGTAACGCACGACCGCGCGCGTCAGTTGCACCGCGAAGGCGCTCAAGATTGTCGAGCGAACGACGATGGTTGTCATCGGCAGGATCGATCTCATGCGCCAGCACAACAACGCCTGGCGCCACAAACCGTGCGATGTCGTCGACATGTCCATGCGTGTCGTCACCCACACAGCCTTCGCCCAACCAGATCGTTTTCGTGATGCCCAGATATTCAGCGAACACGCGCTCGTAACCAGCGCGATCCAATCCGGGATTGCGCACCTGCACATCCGACAACAGCCACTCTTCCGTAACCAGCATGGTCCCCATACCGTCGGTTTCAATACCCCCACCTTCCAGCACAAGTGCCGCCCCGCTATCCGGTCGCACTGCAGCAATCGCCACAAGACCGGTAATCGCCGAGATAGCGGGCGGTACCTGGATGTCACGCGCGAAGTTGTCGTACTTGGCCCACGCATTGAAATCCCACCGCACCAGCGAAACATTACCGTTCGCGTCGTGCACGCCGGTCGGCCCCGAGTCGCGCAACCACACACGGTCGGTCGGTTGCAGATGTAGACGATATTGCGCCCGCGACACGTGATGCAGGTCAAGTGCGCGTTGCGCATCATCTCGCACGTGTACATCCTGGCAAAGGATTTCTACACGCTCATACGGCGCCAGCGCACGAACGATTTCCGCATACACCCACGGAATTGGCGCCAGCTTTCCGGGCCAGTCGGGTTCATGATGCGGCCAGGCAATCCACGTTGCATCGTGGCGTGACCACTCCGCCGGCATGCGATGGGTCGCGGCCACGACTAGCGCTCCGCCAACCAGCGCTGCGTGATCGGGCCATACGCATCGACACGCCGATCGCGCAGGAATGGCCAGTTGCGGCGCGTGTCTTCGATTAATTGCAAATCGCACTCGGCGATGAGCACCATCGGTTCGGTTGATGCTTGCGCCAGATATCGACCAAACGGATCACACACAAACGAATGCCCGAAAAACTCAATGCCATCGGTGCCGGGCTCCGGCTCAAAGCCTACGCGATTTGGGGCCGCAACAAACACGCCGTTCGCGATCGCATGCGCGCGTTGCGCGGTGCGCCACGCGTCGAGTTGCGCATCACCAAATGTTGCCTTTTCCGCGGGATGCCAGCCGATCGCCGTCGGATAAAAAAGAATCTGCGCGCCGAGTAGCGAGGTGATGCGCGCGGCTTCGGGATACCATTGATCCCAGCAGATCAACACACCGATGTCCGCGAACTTTGTACGCCAGACGCGAAATCCGTTGATGCCTGGATGTGGATCAGTCCGCATATCCGGCCCGACGTCGCCCGGCGCGAAGTAATACTTCTCTTCGAACAACGGGTCGTGCGGAATGTGCATCTTCCGATAGGTGCCAAGCATCGTCCCGTCAGCGTCAACCACCGTCGCGGAATTACGATAAAGTCCCGCCGTTTGTTTTTCGTAAAACGGGACGACAATGACCACACCCAATTCCTTCGCGAGCGCCTGCATGGTGATCACTGTCGGACCGTCCAGCGGCTCGGCGATATCGAAGCGGTCCGCGCGGATAACTTTGCAAAAATACGGCGCGTTGAACAACTCTTGCAGGCACACGATCTGCGCGCCACGCGCGGCAGCCTCACGCACACGCAGTGTCGCACGCGCGACGTTGTCCGCGAGACTATCCGAGGCGGTCTCCTGAACGAGCCCAATGGTGACCGTATGCGTCCGCGAGTGTGAAGTCATGCTGAAAGCTCGTCGGTCGCGAAGTGACGGGCAACTCTTGTTGCGGTTTCATTCAACGCACGCGGCTTGCCTTGCGAACACTCACGATCGGTGCGTCCAACACCGGCTGCAAATAGGAAAGCAACATACGCCGCAAGTCATCGAGCAACGGCTTCTTTTCTGCCGCCACTGCGCGGCTACGTCGCGCCAGTACGGCTTGTCCGACAGATGCACTGACGAGTGCGGCGCGTCGCCGGTCGCGTGCGGCCAGCCGTGGATTGCGCGAGGCGAACAGAACGTCCAGTCGATCAACGAATGAATCAAAGAGTTGTGCACGCATCCGTGCGGGTGCGGCGCGCATTTCGTCGACGGGACCTTCAACCGTGGCGAAGACGCGACGAAAGGCGGGGTTGCGATCGTGAAAATCGGCGAGCGGTTTGACAATGCGATCAATGAGTCGTTCCAACGTCATTCGATGTGGGTCCGCCGGAAAGGCCAACTCGTGGATGTGTCGCATTTCATCCGCATAGCGGAGCGCCAATGCGGCGAGGACAGCGTCGCGGTTCGGGAAAAACTGGTAGAGCGACCCTTTGGCTGTCCGTGCGCGCAACGCAATCGCCTCCGCAGTCGCCGCATCAAGACCGGACTCGGCAATAAGCGCGGCGGCGGCATCGAGGAGCAATTCGACGCGCGCTTGTCCGCGCGATTGTCGCGGGCGACGACGAAAGGCATCGTCGGCATCGGATTTCGCGATGGCGACGGCGACGGCTCGGTCGCGTGACGGGCGTTTAGCGGGCATACGTCGAACTTACGCGGATGCGCACGGCCTGGGACAACGTGACGCTCGCGACCATATTTGGACTACCGGAGACGCAAGAACACCGTTATATCTAACAGTGTTCGGTCAACTGGAATTCGCCACCTTACTTTCGACTCTGCTACCTGCTCATGCGCCCAATTCGTTTTTTCGCCGTCACCGCTGCGACGCTCGTGTTTTCCGCCTGCGCATCCGCCGGATCGTCTGCCACGACGGCCTCAACTGCGCCTGCGTCATCCAGCGATGCGCGAGCGATTGCCACTGCCATGGACGCGGCGACGGCGCCGTTCGTGGCGTCGCGCGCGACAAAGCATTTTTATCCTGCAGCGTGCAACACGGTCAAGCTGATCAGGCCTGCCGATCGGATCGGGTTTGCATCGATGAAGGACGCGGAGTCGGCCGGATTTTCGCGCGATTTATACTCGACAGATTGCCACTAGTTTCCGGGTGTAATTAGCACGGCCACCACATCCATTACGTTGGTGCCGGTGGGTCCGGTGCGAAGGAGTGCACCGGCCGCGTCGAGCGGAAACCATGAACGTCCGGTAAGGAGGTCGCGTTCGGGTTGTCGTCCGGCACGGCGCGCCAATGCTGGAACAACGGCGTCGACAATCGCGCCGGCGGCGTCGGTGGGACCGTCGCGACCGTCGGTGCCTGCGGCGAGAAGCGTCACGCGTCGCGCACCGCAATCACCACGCGCTGCGGCCTCTTCCAGCGCCAGCGATGCCG
>JAYTTR010000152.1:0-9240 GCA_043744935.1 Gemmatimonadaceae bacterium | reverse complement strand
AGGTGCCTATGCGCGCGCTATTCGTGAAGACGTTGTACGTCGTGGACTTCTGTTCGCGGCAACGGAAACCGGCGTGTTCGTGTCGCTCGACGACGGCGTACGTTGGGAGCCACTGCAGTTAAACCTTCCACGCGTGAGCGTGCGTGATATACGCGTGCAGGGCAATGATCTGCTCGTCGCTACGCATGGTCGCAGTTTCTGGGCACTCGATGACATCGCGGTACTGCGACAGATGCATGATTCAGTCACGACGAAACGTGTGCACCTTTTTCAACCCAGCGTTGCGTATCGTTTTGCGAACGGGCACGGTGGCGGCCGTAACAATGGTGAAAATCCGTACGATGGCTTACTGGTGGACTATTGGCTGAAGGACACGCCTACCGAAAAAGTGACGCTCGAGTTTTTGAACGCACGCGGAATGGTGGTGCGCAGTTTCAACGGAAGCACCGGCATGGTGCCGAAAGACAGCGTGCCGAAGGACAGTATGCCGAAGGATTCCGTACTTCACAAAGATTCACTCGCGTATACGGCGTCCGATTCAATTGTCACAACGCGTACCGGCGCAAATCGCTTTTGGTGGAACCTGCGCTATCCCGATGCCAAACGCATTAAAACCGTTGTCAACGATGAAGGGACGTTGAACGGTCCGACGGCCGTTCCGGGAGAATACCGTGTACGGCTTATTGTCGGTCGTGATTCGCTCACGCGCGCATTCACGGTAAAGCTTGATCCGCGTATTGACGCCACCACGGCCGATCTCCAGCAGACATTCGACCTTGGCATGAAAGTGCAGGGTCGCATGAACAGCATCGTCGATGCGTTTGTGCGTATCGAAGATGTGCAGAAGCAAATCGACGTGCGCGCCGAGCAATCGTCTGCGCAAGAGTACGCGAAGCGTGTGAAGGATGCGGTTGCGCCAGTACGCGAACATCTCGAAATCGTGCGCACAGAGTTAGTGGATTGGTTCAATCACGACGATCAGGCCACGCTGCATTTCCCCATCAAGCTGTACAACATGATGTTGTCGTTGAACTCGCAAGTGCTCGGACAGGAAACAAAGCCGACCAAACAGCATGGTCAGATTCTTGACGATCTGGGCGGCAAAATCGACGTGCAGCTACAACGGCTGCAAGAGCTTGAAGCGACGGAAATCAAGGCACTCAATAGCCTGCTGCAGGAGCTGGGTCTCCCGCCAATTTTCCTTCCGCCGCTCGGCGCGAAGAAGACGATTTCCTAGCATGGACACGCGCACGGCGCCACGCTTCCCACATGTTCGCGACCAATAAGCCAGCGAGTAAAAAGTACGCGGCACCCACCAACTCAAACACGGCGTAACTCACAACAGCCGTAATCACACCAAACACCACCTGATCGCGAGCTTTGGGTGGTGAAGTAGGTGGATCGGTGACCATGAAAAACGCAAAGAACAGCGCCGCCTGCAAATCGGGCGCCCGATACAACTCGGCTACCTTGCCCGGATCGCTTGCGAAGGATGTCACCGTAAAGAGGGTGTAGTACACACCAAGAAATGTCAGGACGGCTGGCATTTTGTTGACGCGCTGGGTGATGTACAGCCCAGTTGCAAAAAGTATCGTGAGTGCGAGTAACGGCAGCTCGGGCAGAGCGCCCCACCAGCTCTGTCCAGTATCGAATACATAAAACGTCGCCACCAAGGCCAGCGCTGCGGGATTGAATACGTTGGCGGAGCGAGTGCGGAATACGTATTTACTCGCAACGCCGAGTGCCGCCGTTACAGCGGCAACGTACCACGGCTCATGTGGACTTAGTACCATTGCCACCAAAAGCCCGGTGAGCAGCGCACCGCTTGGGAACGACCAGGCGCCATCCCGCCAACGCAACAACGGTGCATCGACAAGCATGGCCGCAATCGATGCAGCAAGGATACCGGGAGCCACAATGGTCACACTACTGCCGAAGGCCGCAAACGCGACGAGCACTAGCAGCACGATGAGCAGTAAGCCTTTCGGTGTTCGAAAAAATCGTTTCATGTGTGATCAAATCCTGTCGTCGCAACACGCTCAAGCGCTGGTGTGACCATCAGGCCGCGTAATTCATGTCGTTGAAGCAGGGCCAGTCCATCGATCGGGCCGAGGACGAATGCGGCGGTGGCGAAGGCGTCGGCAATCATCGCGGACGTTGCAATCACGGTCACGCTTGCCACCGCTGTTGTTGATGCTCCCGTGAACGGCTGCATGATGTGATGCATGGACGGCATACCCGGCAGGTGTCGGGCATAATCGCCCGACGTGCACACCGCATGATCAGACACGTGCACCGTCTCGAGCATCTGTGTCACGTCACGTGGGTGACGGATGCCCACCGTCCAGTCGGCGCCGTCGGAATTGTGACCGCCGAGAAAGAGGTCACCGCCCGCGTCGACCGCGAAGTTGACGCATGGTGCAAGCTCACGGGCCGCCATATCAACGGCGAGTCCTTTTGCAATCGCGCCCAAGTCGAGTAGTAACGGTCGATGCAACGTGATCGTCCGTGCACCGGCGTCAAGTTCGACGTCGCGATAGCTCGTATCATTTGGCGCATTGATGTGCGACTGCACCATGTCACCACTGCGATACTCGACGCTAAAACCACGCGCCTCCATACGATGCCCAACTGTTGGATCAAACGCGCCCTGCGTTTCATGGGCCACCGCAAGTGCAAACTGTACGGCTTCGAAGAGCAGCGGACTTACCGGCACTGCCAGGCCCACGCGCGTAGAGAGCTGTCTCAATTCGCTCTTCGCGTCAAACCGTGAGCAGGCAGCCTCAATGCGCGCAAACCACGCCACCGCGCGATCAATGTGTGACGTTCGCTCACGTCGCGCGCGTTGGCTGGCGCCATGTCCAACAACTTGCAGCGAGACCACGGTGCCCATTTGCGAAAACGTGTGCACGAACGCGTCGCTCACTTCGATCGACTGAGGGCTTCCGCAACGGCGTAGTAGAACGCATTCGCACTTTGCGTTGCACCCGACACGTAGTCAACATCCGGACTCTGTCGTGTCACGACCTGCGGCGGTAATGCAGCAATCCACGAACAGGAATACCGCGTGAGACACTGGGATATCGATGCCGAGATGATGCGTCCGTCCTTGATCTCGACCATCGCTTCAATGTCACCGTGTCGCGATGTGCCGCGCCCGTAAAACATCCCATCACGATACGGTGGTCCGAGCGGAACAGGCGTTGCCGCAGCGGGTGGGGGCGCAGGTGCTGGCACAACCACGAGTGCCGCCACTGGCACGGGTGCTTGAGCCGCAGACGTTTGTAGCGTTGCGACCGGCACAGCCGCGATTGGCTGCGTCGGCGCCACAACGGGAGCGGAGATAACCGCTTCGGCGGCTGACGCCCGTACGACCGCCGGAACGACCGCTGGTACGACCGCCGGTGCGAGGCTGTGAAGTGTGCGTGCGCTATCGATGTGCGCGGACGGTTTGGCTATCGGCAACGTGTCTGCGACGATTGGTGCAGATTTCGCCGCCGGAATCGAAGACGTAGTGCGCGAAACCGCCGCGTTCGTTCCTTGTTCGCCACGCGCATTCGGCGCGCTCCGCCGCACCGAGCTTTCGTCGGCAAATCGACTAGCCGCCACCTGCGTGCGCATGAATCCAGCCGCATACACAGCCAGCACCGCCGCCGAGCCGAGGGCGACGAGACTGGATTGGCCACGCTTGTTGGAGCGCGGGGGCACTGGAGTAGCGGAGCTAGACTTCACGTCAGCCGTTGAAAGAGCAGGGTCGAAAGTGCACTGGGTCTCATCCTCATATACGGCATGGTTGGCAATGTTGCTGTAATATGCTGCAGCAGACTTTCTGGAAATACTTTCCCCCCGGAGTTGAGGACGATGACAGGCACTTGGCGCAACTTGCTCTCGTGGTCGACGATCGTGCTGGGGGCCACTGCGTGCGAAACACCAGAACCGCCCTCGGACAACGTGACCACGATTGTCGCGAAGCCAATTGAGCGCGCAAATCTCGATACAACGTGCGCTGCGTGCAAAGATTTTTACCAGTTCGCCAATGGCGGGTGGTTGAAGGCGACCACGATTCCTGCGGCGTATCCCACGTGGGGTTCGTTCATCGAGTTGAGTGATCGCAACGAGACTGTGTTGCACAAGATTCTGGACGAAGCGTCGACCGACGTGGCGTCGAAAAAAGTTGCGACAGGTACAGACCGCTGGAAGGTCGGCGCGTTTTATGGTGCGTGCATGGATACGGTGAGCATCGAAACGCGCGGCGTAACATCGCTGCAACCCGTGCTCGAAAAGATTGCTGCTATTTCGTCGCCCGTAACGCTCGCATCGTCGCTTGGCGTGCTTGAACACGAAGCGGGCCTCGCGCCATGGAGCAATGGCACGGAGCAGGATCCGAAAAATGCCACGGTGCGGATTGCTGCACTCGGACAAGGTGGTCTCTCGTTGCCGGAACGAGAGTACTATCTGAAAACGGACAGCGGGTCGACCAAGTTGCGCGACGCGTTCACCGCGCACGTCTCGCGCATCTTCCAACTCCTCGGTGATTCGGCATCGGTCGCCGATATGGAAGCGAAGACGGTTCTCGCATTTGAAACCCAACTCGCGCAAGCATCAAAGTCCGCCATTGAGTTACGCGATCCGATTGCAAATTACCACAAGATGACGCTTGCGGATGTGCAGGCATTAGCACCGCACATTGATTGGGTTGCGTTCTATAAAAGCCAACGCGCACCGGCGATTCCCGCAGTCGATGTTGCGCAACCTGCGTATTTCAGGACGTTGAACGACATGATGACGACTGTACCGATTGCCGAATGGAAAACAGTGCTGCGCTGGCGCGCGGCACACGAAACGGCGTCGCATTTGAGTAACGCGTTTGTCAATGAAAACTTTAAATTTCAACAGCTGTTGACGGGTTCAAAAGAATTGCTGCCGCGCTGGAAACGCTGCGTGCGCGTGACGGATGCGCGCATAGGTGAGCTATTAGGTCAAGAGTATGTGTCCCGCACGTTTCCGCCCGCAGCCAAAGCACGCGCCATCAAGATTGTCGAAACGCTCGTCGACGAACTGCACGCACGGCTTGAGCATCTCGAATGGATGAGCCAACCCACCAAGGTGCAGGCGCTCGCCAAGCTCTCCGCGTTGCAGCGTAAAATTGGATATCCCGATCAATGGCGCGACTATACGACGCTCACCATCGTGCCCGGAGACAATCTCGGAAACGTGCTGGCCGCGAATCAGTTTGAAGTGGTGCGCAACTGGAAGAAGATCGGTCAGCCAATCAACCGTTCCGAGTGGGGCATGACACCGCCAACGGTGAACGCGTACTACAATCCGCAACTCAACGAGATCGTTTTTCCAGCGGGCATTCTGCAGGCGCCGTTTTACGATCCCGAGGCGGACGATGCCGTGAACTATGGCGCGATGGGTGCCGTTATTGGACACGAGATGACGCACGGGTTTGACGACCAGGGTCGGCAGTACGACAAGAACGGGAACCTCACCGATTGGTGGACCAAGCAGGATGCCGCGAAGTACAACATTGAGGCGAAAAAAGTTGTCGACCAATTCGATGCGTACACCGTGCTCGACAACAACACACACGTGAAAGGCGCCCTCACGCTGGGCGAAAATCTCGCGGATTTTGGTGGGTTGACCGTTGCGTATTCGGCGATGAAGCGTGCGCAAGGCGGAACAGCGCCCGCGCTGATCGACGGCTTCACGGCTGAGCAGCGATTCTTTCTGGGATGGGCACAGGTGTGGCGCAGTATCGAACGTGACGCCTATCAACGCATGACAATTTCTGCAGACCCGCACGCGCCGTCCAAATGGAGGGTGAACGGACCGTTCAGCAACATGCCGGAGTTTCAACAAGCGTGGGGATGTAAAGACGGCGATGCGATGGTGCGCACCGCAGCACTCAGACCAAGGATCTGGTAGCATGTCGCACCTGTTTGCTCCGCTCACATTGCGTAAAATCACGCTCCGCAATCGTGTCGGCGTATCACCGATGTGTCAGTATTCAAGCCATGACGGTTTTGCGACCGATTGGCATCTCGTGCACCTCGGCAGCTTTGCGGTTGGCGGTGCCGGTCTCGTGATGACGGAGGCAGCGGCGGTCCTGCCAGAGGGTCGCATCAGTCCGCAGGACTTGGGTATCTGGGATGATGCGCATGTGCCGATGTTAGCGCGTATCAACGCGTTTCTTTCGGCTGAGGGTGCCGTGCCTGGCGTGCAGTTGGCGCACGCCGGACGGAAGGCCAGCACGTACCGTCCGTGGGGCGGCGGGCATGGAACAGTGCAGCCGGCCGATGGTGGGTGGACCAACGTGATGGCGCCAAGTGCGGTGGCGTTTTCTGACACCTATCCAATGCCGCGTGCGCTGACGTTGGAAGGGATTGCAGATGTTGTAAAAGCGTTTCGCGATGCGGCGGTCCGCGCGCTTGCCGCGGGATTTCACGTGATTGAGCTGCATGCGGCGCATGGATATTTGCTCCATGAATTTCTGTCGCCGTTATCGAATATTCGGACAGATGCGTACGGTGGCTCGTTAGAAAATCGGGCCCGGTTGTGTTTGGAAGTTGTGCATGCCGTGCGTGCGGTCTGGCCTGACACGATGCCGTTATTTGTGCGCATTTCCGCGACTGACTGGACGGAGGGTGGATGGACGCCCGACGAGTCGGTGCAGCTTGCGCGTTGGCTCAAGACGGCGGGTGTCGATCTCATTGACGTGTCGACGGGCGGCAACGTGAACGGCGCAAAAATTCCAATTGGGCCGGGCTATCAGGTGCCATTTGCGCAGACGGTGCGGGGCGAGGCAAACATTCCAACGGCTGCCGTGGGCATGATTACGACCGCCGAGCAAGCGGAGCGCATTGTTGCGGATGGTGCGGCGGATGTCGTGTTGCTTGCACGCGAATTCTTGCGGCAACCACATTGGCCGTTGCTGGCGGCTCATGCGCTTGGTGCCGAGATCAAATGGCCGTCGCAGTATGAGCGGGCACGGTTGGCGCCGCGTTAGGCGTTCGAACCGCAAGTATTGCGATACCGTATCACAATCGCTTGTTGTTGCGAACGGCAACAACAAGCCGCGAATTACGCGAATTGAAACGGAGCAATGTTGAGTAGCGTGTCGACGGCACCCATGATGTGATCAATCCCCGCGGCAGGTTACGCATCGTGTTCTTCGGAGTTCTCTCGGCGAGCGGCATCTTTATATCGTGGTCGCTGCTCGTAGGCATCTTGCTACAGCTACCGCCGGCGTACGCGGCGATCTGGACGAGCTTCGTTGGTATGGCAATGGTCTACTGGGCGAACCAACCTGAGCGTGGGAGTATCAAGAACAAGTACTGGCGTTGGAACACTCCGATCTCAGCAAGTGGCGTGGGTATGCTTGTCGTATCAGGGGTCGTCGCAGCCCTTGCATCAGTGACAGCGCAGGTTTGGTACACGGCGGTGGTTCGGATTCCACCGTCGTCTCCGTCCGTGTTCGATATATACGCGACGCGTCCACTTGGTTGGATTGCGATCGCTATCTTCTCCGTTTTTGTTGGGCCGGGCCTAGAAGAGTTGACGTTTCGGGGCCGGTTACAACCGAGCTTGGTGGAGGCAATGGATAAACGGATTGGCTTGTGTAGCTGCGCACTGGTCTTTGCTGCAATCCACGGCAGTATAGCTGCTGCTCCATTTCATTTCATGATGGGGCTCGCCTATGGGGCAGCAGCATACTACTCCGGCTCATTGTTGCTCTCTTGGACGATGAATGCCGCAGTCAATGCCGCAAGCTTCGCTTTGACCCAGTATTTCGGCGACGCCATGTCGCCTTCTGAGCTACCACAACGTCTCGGTGTGGCGCCCAGCATTTTCCATGCGATAGCACTGATTGCCGTCTGGCTCCTTGTTACGATCATCGGGTGTCAGAGACCGCCACAAACAGTCTCCGTTTCCACGTGAGACTTCACATCTCCGCCAGCCATTATCAACAAGTGCAATCCGAACTGCTGTCATCGGCCGCGCTTGGTCAAACTGCTGAGGAGTTGCTGCCTCGGTGATCTCGTGCCAGTCATGCGATCTATCTCACGACGGTTTGCGTGGCGATAGCAGCTCGCGCGCGCTTCCATTCAACAAGGTAATACGCTTCTCGTGCTAGACGGGCATGATGTCGATGCAAGGGCTGCGCAGACCGCGGCACAAATGTTTGGATTACGTCATCGTATTTCTGACCTACGGCATCTGATATCTCTTCAAGATCGCACTAGACCATAATCATCTGAACGACCCGTAATAGCCACTCCGCTCCTGCGTCAACAATTTTCCAACATTGCAGCGCTGTGTGTTTGCGTCGCGATCTTGTCGCTCCACGCTGTGCCTCTGGCAATCGTCCTCCCAGAATCCATTCTCGGAGGTTTGCCGGTATTCGCTGATCCCGACGGCGTTAGGGGCAGGCGTGTGGAGTCATTGGCCAAACGTGCAGCGACACTCCAAATAAGCAGTACGACACGGGCAGCAACGTCTGTCCGCTCCATGCCGTGTGTCGAATTGCTCGCCCTTCCATTGGGCCTACAGCGCGACGCACCCAATCGCACGAACATATTGTCAGCAACTCCGCTTAACACCAACGGCGGTGCCACAGAAATCGTGGCACCGCCGTTGCTAATGTCTCTTTCCTTCCCGGCGACTTCAGACCGTCACGGTCACCTTCAGGTACGTGGCCGGAATGCTCGTAACATCGCCGCGACCACTGGTGTTCTGACTTGCGAACAATGCCTCGAGCTCACGCTGCAGATCCTCAGTGCGACCCGCTTTCTCCGCGGCGTCGAAGGCGTTCATCGTGGGGCCGTAGAACTGCCGGAACGTCGCCAACAGCGTCGATGGCGAGCCAGCCGTCTGAAAGCGCCACGTCTCCCGGGAAAACGTGATCTGGTCGGCCTGAACACCCGCCGCGACGAATCGCTCAGTGACAGTCGCTTCCGTCCCCCACAACATCGGACTCACGAATCCCTCCGGCGGCGGCGGAGAGTACGATGCACTGATCTTCAATATCTGCGCGACCAATGTCGGATCACCCGGGATCCAGTTTCCCATCACGATCCGGCCGCCGACACTCGTGACACGCACCAATGCCTTCGCCACATCGAGCGGTCGTGGCGCGAACATCGCGCCAAAAATGCTCACGACCAGATCAAACGAATGGTCCGCAACGCCGATAAGCTGCGACGCATCACCTTCGTGAAACGTGCAGTTGGTCAA
>JAYTTR010000151.1:0-2389 GCA_043744935.1 Gemmatimonadaceae bacterium | reverse complement strand
CGTTCCCTGACACGACGTTTATCGGAAAGGTGGTAGAGATTTCCAATAGCTCCGTCGCCAAAAGCGGTGGAGCGGCAACGGGCGACCAAGCCATCGATTACGAAGTAAAAGTGCAGTTGCTTAATCCGCCTATCGACACGCGCCCCGATTTCTCGGCGACCGCGAAAATCGTCACGGCAAGCCGCATCAAGGTGTTGTCCATTCCCATCATCGCGCTCACCGTACGCGAGAACGAGAAGCTGCCAAACGCGGACACCGCGGTCACTGTTGGGCGCGGTCAGCCCACCAAGCAAGTCGGCAAGCGCGATGTTGAAGGCGTCTTTGTGGTTGGCACTGACAACAAAGTGAGCTTCCGCCCCGTAAAGGTAGGCATCGCCGGTGAGCGCCACTTCGAAGTGCTCGATGGACTCAAAGTTGGCGAGACGATCGTGGCCGGTACGTATCAGGCCATCCGTGAATTGAAGGACGGTGCGGTGATTCGTACTGCAAAGCCTGAAGACAAGAAGCCGCTCGCACCAGGAAAGAAGCCGTGACGGACACGCTAGACGACATCGGAGTCAGCACTACCGGCGAACGCAAAGCCGTTGTCACCGCGCCTGGTGTTGCGCCTGAAAAGGATTGGGTCATCGTCACTCGCGGCCTGACACGTCAGTATGACATGGGCGGTGAAATTGTGCGTGCGTTGCGCGGTGTCGATCTCGCCATTCGTCGCAACGAATATGTGGCGATCATGGGGCCGTCTGGCTCCGGCAAATCCACATTGATGAATCTCATCGGTTGCCTCGACACACCGAACGACGGTGAGTACTGGCTGAACGGCATGCTGGTCAGCGAGATGTCGGACGACGCGCTGGCGCACGTACGAAACAAGGAAATCGGTTTCGTCTTTCAAACGTTCAACCTGTTACCACGCGCCACCGCGCTGCAAAACGTGGAGCTTCCATTGGTGTACGCCGGCGTGTCCTCCGCCGATCGAAAAAAACGCGCATCCGAAGCGTTGGATCGCGTGCAACTCGGTGAACGGATGGGACACCGACCCAACGAGTTGTCCGGCGGTCAACGGCAGCGTGTGGCGATCGCCCGGGCGCTGGTGAATCGGCCGTCCATTTTGCTCGCAGACGAACCCACCGGAAACCTCGACTCGCAAACATCCGAAGAGATCATGCGCGTGTTTGAAGAATTGGCGCGGCAGGGGCAAACCGTCGTCATGGTCACGCACGAACCGGACATCGCCGCGCATGCGCGACGCGTCATCGTGTTGCGTGACGGTGTGATCTCGAGCGACGAACGTCGCGAACAGTTTGCGGCGAAAGTCGGCATTGAGGTGCCGCAGCTCTAAACACCGGGGCACGTGCCCCTGGGGTTTCTCCAACTCCGACCGGCGTTGCGTGCGACGCCTCGAGTTACCGTGCCCATTTTCGAAGCCGTCTGGCTCGCGCTGCGTACAATCCGTACGCAGAAGCTCAAAAGCGCCTTCACACTCCTCGGCGTTTGCATCGGTGTCATGTTCCTCATCGCCGTCGTCTCGATTGTCGAAGGGATGGGACGGTACATGGAAGATGACCTCGTCGGCAAACTCATCGGCGTCAATACATTCGAACTGCGCAGCCGACCGAATATCACGATGGGCGATATCGATAACGCCACGTGGGAAGAATATCGTCGACGGCCGCGTCTCGAAATTACGGATGCGCCCGCAGTGATCCGGGATCTACCCGCCGATGTGCGCTGGGCAATCACCAGTGACGATAACGTCGCCGTCAGCACGCCCAGTAGTGGCAAACCGCGTCGTATTCGCGTCACCGCCATCGATGGCGCGTACTTCGAAATGAAAAAACTCGGTGTCACGCAAGGACGCAGTATGACCCCGCAGGAACTCGCTCGCGGTGAGAAAGTCGTGGTGGTCGGCGTCGATGCCGCGAAGCGATTGTTCCCCTCGCTCGATGCACTCGGACGCGATGTGAAAATGGGCGGCGTACCGTACCGCGTGATTGGCATTGCCGAGCCACAAGGCAGCGCGCTTGGCATGTCGTTTGACAACTTCATCATTGCGCCGTGGCACTCGCAAGTGCGTCGCTTGCTCAACTCGCGACCGAACATCATTGACGCCCTGATGGTGCAAGCGCCGAGCGAAGCCGCGATGAAGGAGACGATGGAAACCGTGCGTGCGAGTATGCGCGCCGTACATCGTCTACGACCGTCACAAAAAGATGATTTCGCGCTACAAACCGCCGATTCGGCGCTCGAATTCTGGAATAAAATCAAACGGTATCTCGTGCTCGCCGGGGTCGCGTTGCCAATGATCGGTCTCGTCGTCGGTAGCATCGTCATCATGAATATCATGCTGGTCGCGGTCTCCGAACGCACGCGCGAAATCGGTATCCGGAAG
>JAYTTR010000150.1:0-9265 GCA_043744935.1 Gemmatimonadaceae bacterium | reverse complement strand
CTCCGCTCACGCGCCGCCACTAGCTGGTGGATGTTGGCCGGCGTCGCCTTGGGCGGGGCGTTCGCGTCCAAATACACGGCCGTCTTGCTGCCTGCCGGACTCGTGCTCGCGTGCCTGGTACACCCCGCACTACGGGCCCGCTTTCGAGAGCCCGGGCCCTGGCTCGCGTCTGCCATTGCATTGCTGATCTTCGCACCCGTCGTACGCTGGAACGCGAACACCCAATGGATATCGTTTCGGTTTCAGTTGTCACACGGCTTTGGTGTAAGTCCACGCGGCAACCCATTGTCACGTGAATTGGAAATGATCGGCGGACAAGCAGGGCTCGCGTCTCCCATCGTGTTTGTCTTGCTCGTCGTCGTCGTGTACGTGGCGATGCGCGACGGATGGCGCACGCGCGCGCACGCAACGCCAACCGATGTCAGTGCACGTCGATTCGCGCTCGCCGCCATTGCCACCGTGCCGCTCCTGTTTTTTGCGGTGAGCGCATGGCGACGATCAGTCGAAGCCAATTGGCCGGCCCTCATTTACCCAAGCGCACTGACGTTGTTAGCCACCAGCACCGCGACATGGGCGCGCGGTCGCGCGTGGCGTAATGGGCTCATACTGGCCGGCCTCCTCCTCGCGGTCGTCATCGTTCAAGCGTGGAAGCCGCTGCTCCCCATCGCACCGCGAAAAGATCCCATCGCTCGCGCCTACGGATGGGACACGCTCGCCGCTGCCGTCGATGTCGCACGCCAAGACACATTTTTCGACGGCATCGCACACCGATGGATCGCCGCAGATCGCTACCAAGATGCGTCCGAGTTAGCGTTCCATCTTCGCGATCAACCCTTCGTATTTTCACTCAACCTGGGCGGGCGACCAAATCAGTATGACCTCTGGCCCACGGCGTACGAGCAGATTCATCACGGTGATGGACTCGTGGCAACGTTCGACGCAGACGTCAACGGTGACGCACTCGCCGCGCGCGTCGGAGCGTGGTTTGCGGCATACAAGCCGGGGCCGATCGTTGCACTCACGCGTGACGGCGGTCTCGTCACACAGCGGCGCGTCTGGCTATACCGCCTCGCGCGCAACATACCGCCCACGCCCAATCGCGTGCCGTCGCTTTCGACTTCGCGGTGACACGCGCATGATTGGCCGATGATATGGGCCGTAGCGTTCGGCGGCGCCGCCGGATCGGTGCTGCGATATCTCGTGGCACTGGGCATGAAGAGCGTGAAGCTCGATTTCCCGATCGCCACGCTGTTCGTGAACGTCACCGGGTGCTTACTCCTCGGGCTCTTCGTACGCGTGTTCAGTGCCGCCGGTAGCAGCCCCGTCATGCGCGTCGCGCTGACGATCGGTTTTTGCGGAGGGTTTACGACGTTCTCGACGTTCAGCGCGGAATTCATCACGCTCGTACAGGACGGACGTGAATTTCGCGCAGTACTGTACGTCGTGTTGAGCGTTACGGCCGGCATTCTCGCCACACTTGTTGGCATGACGCTCGGAAATCGCCTTATCGGCGCGCGATAAATCACCCACACCGGCACTGCGTACCCATGTCACCAGCAACGCCCACTATCCCGTCCGACCTCGCGACGTGGTGTGCCGCCAACGATGCGCGCGCGCAAGACGAACTGTTTGCGTTTTTGCGTATTCCCAGTGTGAGCGCGCGTTCGGAACACACCAATGACTGCCTCGTTGCCGCACAGTTTGTCGCGGACGCGCTCACGCGTATCGGTTTTCACACGGACGTCATTCCGACACCGGGTCACCCCATTGTACTCGGCGAATGGCGCGACGCCGGACCCGATGCACCAACACTGCTGGTGTACGGACACTACGACGTTCAACCAGCCGAACCGTTGGAGTTATGGACGTCGCCGGCGTTCGAACCCACGGTACGGGACGGACGTATTTACGCACGCGGTTCGGTGGATGACAAAGGGCAACTCTACCTGCACATCAAAGCGTTGGAGGCACATCTCGCCGTGCGAGGCACACTCCCCGTGAACGTCATCGTCCTCGCTGAAGGCGAGGAAGAAGTAGGGAGCGAAAACCTCGAAGCATTTCTGCAACGAGAGCAGCAACGGCTCAAGTGCGATGCCGTCGTCATCTCTGATTCGACGATGTTTGCGCCAGGCATGCCAAGTATTCTGTCGTCGTTACGCGGAATGGCGTATTTGCAAATTGATGCGCAGGGCCCAGCGGGAGATTTGCATTCCGGTATGTACGGTGGCGCGGTGGTGAATCCCGCCATGGCGCTGGCGCGCATACTCGCGACGTTCCACGATGACGAAGGTCGCGTGGCGATTGCGAAGTTCTACGACCACGTGCGTCCGTTTCCGGACAACGTGCGCGCACAGATGCGTGAGTTGCCGTTTAGCGATGAGGGACTCATGCACGAAGTTGGTGTGACTGCACTTGGCGGCGAGCCGGGATACAGCACGCTTGAGCGGCTCTGGACGCGCCCAACGTGCGAAGTGAATGGACTGCTCAGCGGGTATACGGGCGAAGGCGCGAAGACGGTATTGCCGGCGATCTCCATGGCAAAAGTGAGTTTCCGCTTAGTGCCGGATCAAGATCCAGAGACGATCGCTCGCCTCGTGCGCGAACATGTTGCGCGTGTGGTGCCAAAGGGTATCACCGTCACGGTAACGGCCTTGCACGGTGGGCGTCCGTGGCGTGCCGATCTGCAAGGGCCAATCATCGACGCCGGAAAGCGTGCCCTCCAAGCCGCGTTTGGACGCGAGCCCGTGATCACCGGCGAAGGTGGATCAATTCCCGTCGTTGGCGACTTCGAACGCATTCTCAAGGCACCCGTGCTTCTCATGGGATTCGGGCTTCCCGGAGAGAACGCGCATGCGCCGAACGAGTGGATCAGCGTCGAGAACTATCAACTGGGTATTCGCGCTGCCGCCACATTGTTCGACGAATTTGCCGTCGCATTTGCGGCATCACGCGTATAGCCACGCAGACGAGGCGCTAAAAGTCCGACAGTAAATCGGAATCGTCGTCAAACGGAATGGTGGCGGATGCCGACATCGGAAACACATTGTCATGGCCAACGAACGGCGACTCGGCGCGCGTCGCAGCACGAGGTTTCACGCGCGCGACACTACGCGGCTTGGCCGGTCGACGCGTTTCACGTCCCGCCTGAGCCGAACGTCGACCCGACGTTTCCACGGTAAACTGCGACGCCAGCTCGTGCATCTCTCCAGCTTGCGCCGACAGTTCGGCGGCGGCACTCGCCGATTCTTCGGCATTCGCCGCGGTTCGCTGCGTCAACGTGCTGATTTGCGTCATCGCATTGGTTACTTCGGCTAACTCCCGCTCCTGCTCCTTCGCACCTTCGGCAATGTTCTGCATCATCATCGCCGCTTTTTGCACACCCGTGCGAATTTCTTCCAATCGACGACACACGCTCTCGTTCAACTTCACACCCGTTTCCGCTTTCAAGACCGATTCTTCAATTAACGCAGCGGTATTGCGCGACGCTTCTGACGCCCGAATCGCTAAGCTGCGCACTTCATCCGCGACGACAGCAAACCCTTTGCCCGCATCGCCAGCGCGCGCCGCTTCAACGGCCGCATTGAGCGCGAGCAAATTGGTTTGAAAGGCAATTTCGTCAATAGTTTTTACAATCTTTGCGGTCGCATCTGCAGATTTCTTGATTTCCGTAACCGCTTCAGCAAGCGACTGCATGCGCTCTACACCTTGCTCGGTGTCCGTCTTTGCTCGTTCCATCGTGGCACGCGCTTCACCCGCGTCGGCCGCATTCGCCTTCGTTCGCTGATCGACAACCTTGATACGGTTCAGGACCTGGTCGATTGAGCCCGCTTGATCAGCCGCGCCTCCCGCCAAATTTTGACTGCCCGCTCCAATCTCGCGTGACGCCGCATTCACTTGTGCAATCGCCGTTGTCAGTGAGGCAAACACTTCCGCAATGTTATCGAGTGCCGTATTGAGCGATTGCTTGATCACCGCATGGTCCCCGAGATACGTGCCTTCCATGCGCGCGGTCAGATCACGGTTCGCTACACGCGTGAGCACATCCTTCGCTTCGTTGATCGGCAACACCACCGCATCCAGCATGCGATTGGTACCCACCATCAACTCGGCATACGCGCCTTGATATTGCTGCGGGTTGCCACGCTTGCTCAACTCTCCATGCTGCGCAGCCTGAATGAGTAACTGCGCCTCGCCAATAATGCCCTGCAACGTTTCCGACGCGCGATTCATGTTGCGCGAGAGCACATCGTGCTCAGAGCGCGGCTCCACTTGTGTCGATAAGTCACCTGCTGCCAATCGATCAGCCGCATGCGCAATGCTCGCGACATATTGCACCATGCCCTGAAATGCCGTGCCGAGCTCGCCAATTTCGTCGGTGGTGGTGACGTCAATTTTCTGTTCAATACGACCTCGCGCAATTTCCGTCGCGGCCGTCGAGAGGCGCTGCATCGCACCCGTGATGTTGCGCAAGGTACCGATGGCGAGCACGGCGAGGACAACCAGCGATAACACCAACACAACGGACGTGACCAAACGCGCGGTAGACTGCAACGCACGTGCATCAGCGAAGGCGATGGAAATACGGCCCACGTTCTCTCGCGTTTGCGCATTCAACTTCACACTCAGCGCGGCGTACTTGGACCTGCTCGCCTGCAAGTTGCCCATCATATCCGCCATCGCACCAGCAATCACACCCAGGCTCGTCGCACGAACATGCTTTGCATACGCACTAAACTCGTCGCGAATCGAGGCCACCGCGACCGAGTCCATCGTGCCGTTGTGCGAGAGCGAGTCGGTCATGGCAACAAACGTGTGGGCAATGCTGTCGGCGATGATCACCGCCGTGGTGTCGCTGGCGCCAACGGCGTCGCGCAACGCACGCTGATACGCATCCAATCGCACTTCGAGGCGGCGACTCACCTCAAGCGCTGGGGAAAACCCCATCTCGATGCGCGTCAGTTTTTGTTGGGCAAGCGAGCCGAGTATGACCGTCGCGCCCAGCGTCACGATGAAGCCCAATGCCGCAACGAGCGGTAGGGCGAGGATCTTCGACCGGAGGGTCAACGTACGAAACATTGGCGTGACGACAGAGGATTGACCCCGCTGCACAGCCCACGCGCCGTTGCGTAGGACTTAGGAGTCTCATCCTGTGGTATCGGCCTGTGTCATACGCCGCTGAAGCGCGGTTGCCGAGTTAGGCCGAGGTCACGGATGTCGCCACGCCAAATCGGCGATGACCGGTAAGTGGTCGGAGCCGAGATCCGGACCAAGCCATGCACCTATTGCGCGCGGTGCGGACGTATTACTCAAGATGTGATCGATCCGGATACGAAGCAGCGCACCTTCGTGTTTGCTCCAGCCGAATCCCGAGCCAGTGGCCTCGAATGCATCGGCAAATCGACGCCAGTGCCGACGAAAAATTGCGCTCTCCACCGGAAGATTAAAATCACCGACGATGATTGCCGACGCGGCCTCGCCGTTCGCCGCAGACCACACCGAGGCACGTTCGGATTCCATATCGCGGATGCGTGCATTCAGCGCAATGCGCCTCGAATCGTACCGGTTCAGAATGGCGTCGGCCCTGCCAATATCCTCAATTCGTTCAGGGACAAACCCAGACGAACCCATCAGCCCTTCAAGTCCTTTTCGCGCCGTTTCCAAGTGGAGGTTAACAAAAGCAAAGGCACCGTGTGGCGACGCGATAACATACCGCGCGACAAGCGCCGTGCCACCAAACCCCAGTGCCGAGACGCGCGCGAACGCAGCGCGCGGCATCGAGTCGAACGATTGGATTGGCCATCGACTTGCCGTGCAGAGGTTGGCATGTCGATGATAGTGCCAATTTGGTATCGCCTGCAACGAATCCCACAGCGCCTGGCCGCACTCTTGGAACGCGATCAACTGCGGTTGCAATTGCGCAATTGTTGCACGTAAACGCACGGCCACCAAGTCGCCGCCGTCTGCGTTGAATGTCAAAACACGAACGCTTTCGCTCGGCGTCGGCAGCGGAATCGACCGCCCGAACGTTCGCCAGGAAACTCGTCCTCCCATGATTGGCCCAACGACAATCACGCTCGCGAGGGCGAGCGGCACCAACGCGCGACGAACCGCCACCAGCGCGAAAGGTGCGAGCGCAATACCTGGAATGAGCAGTACCCATCGCGGGCCATACGCAAGCAGCGTGGCCGGCAGAAACGACTCGGATGTTGTGATCAGCAACAGCCACGTTACCGCAACAAACGCAAGACACGCCCACGAGAGGCGACTGGTCCACCGGACCACAGCAGACCTGCTTCGCAATTGCGCGAGGGCATCTCGCGCCCATGCCCGAAGTACTACCGGCACAGTTTGTCCACGAACACGTTTTCTCGCGCCAGCAACTGACTGCGCGGCGGGTGCTTTTTCTTCCGCTGGACGCGCAATGACGAGCGTCCTTCCGCATTTACACCGGAGCTTTTTACCGACATGCATCTCGTCGGTGTTGTACGACTCACCGCAGGCGCATCGCAACGAAAAATCTGTTCGATGCGCGATTGGCCGAAGGCTCACCTTCGACTACAAACCGTCGAGGAGCGAATCGTTATTCGACGTTGCAGCGATGCGCTTGATCAACCATTCCATGCCCGCTTGCGGCGGCAACTGGTGTAAACCACGTCGCAGCAAATGCACCTTCTCCAACTGGTCCGGGCGATACAGTTTTTCCTCTCGACGCGTTCCACTGGTCGCAATATCGAAGGCCGGAAAAATGCGACGATCCGCCAAACTCCGATCAAGTTTGATTTCGCAATTGCCCGTACCCTTGAACTCTTCAAAAATGACGTCGTCCATGCGTGAGCCGGTTTCAACCAGAGCGGTCGCAATGATCGTCAGCGATCCGCCGCCATTCTCTTCGGAGATCATGCGCGCCGAGCCAAAAAACGCTTTTGGTTTTTGCATCGCCGTGGAATCCAGTCCACCCGACATCGTGCGCCCCGTGCCTCGGTCAGTCGTGTTGTGCGCGCGCGCTAACCGTGTAATCGAGTCGAGCACAATCACCACATCTTTGCCCTGTTCAACAAGTCGTCGTGCACGCTCAAGTGTCATGTCCGCGACTTCGACGTGCCGCTTGGACGGCATATCGAAACTCGACGCGACCACTTCGCCGTACCCCCACGTAATCATCTCGCTGACTTCTTCAGGGCGCTCATCCACGAGCAACACCAGGAGCACGGCTTCCGGATGATTGATCGAGACACCTTCGACGATCGCTTGCAACAGCGTTGTCTTGCCAGCACGAGCAGGGGCGACGATTAACGCGCGCTGCCCGTAGCCAATCGGCGCAATCAGATCGATCGCACGACGGGTGAGCTCTGGACCGGTCTTAGCTGGACGCCCAGTCTCGAGCGTGAGTTTGCGATCGGGATAACTGGCTGTCAGTGTATTGAAATCGAGGCGCTTTTCCAGCAACACTGGCGAGCCGTCATTCAACGTCAGCACTTCGATCGCGGCCGATCGGCCACGCGGATCTCGGCCAAACGTCACTTCGATTTTGTCGCCACGACGGAGTTGATGAAGGCGGACCAAATTTGGCGGAATGAACGGATCAGCCGCATCGGGGAGGTAGCTATTCACCGCTTGACGAAGATATCCGCCATCGCGCGCCGAATCAAACCAACCTACCATGGTGCCGTCTGCGGTCGATGGCACACCAGGTGGCAACACGCGATCAAGCTGTGGTTCGCTCGATGTGGAGGCCACACCAGGCGCGCCAGGCCGTCTGAAACGACTCCGTCCGCGACGTGGGTTGCGGCGCGAGTCGTCCGGGCCGCTGGCTGGGTCGCCGCGATCGAGCCGATCCACGCGTTCAACGCGCTCGGGACGCGGACCATGATCGGGCCGCGGACCGCGCTCGTTCCGCTCGTTCCGAACCGGTCGGTCACCGCGTGGACGATCCGTTCGCTCTACCCGGTCATTTCGTTCGACACGCTCAACGCGCTCGAGTCGTTCGACGCGATCCCCGTGCAGACGCTCGAGTGCCGACTCAAAACTGCTGGGCGGAATAGGTTGCGGTATTGGCCGCGGCCGCTCGACAGGCGGCGGAGGTGGGAGTGGCGTCGGTGCCGGAGGACGCGATGCCGGAGGGCGCGACGCTGGAGGACGCGATGCCACCGGTGCCTCGCGGGGCGCGCTGACCTCGGGCGCGTACGGATTGTCGTCCCCGGCATTGTCGGGGGCTTGCTGAGACGCAGCGCGGCTGCGGCGGACGGGACGTTTGCGTTCGTTCATTCAGATACTGCGTGTGGAACGTGGGCTCGCATCCAGAACGGACGGAGCGCGGCACAGTGACAAACGCCACGGGCCGAGAAGATCGAGAAAGACGAGGCTCGATATGCGCAAAGCGCAAAGCGCGAGAAACTACGACTGTTGTTTGAGGACGGGGGCGTGAGTTCCGTCACATAACCGAACCGACAAAAATTATGGTTCGGTAGTGCTAAATGGGGCGCGCGAAAATGCGCATCCGGTCACTGGGAAGAACTGCCGGTCTCAACTACCCGACTTCCCGGCCGGTCCGAAACGATTGGTCTGCGTGCTTCCGCGCCTCGCGATCAGTCTACAATCAGGGCGCGGACGGCCAACGTTCGTGGGGCAATGCAGTGCGTGTCGCGTAGAACGGACATACTGACACTGTGAGTATTACGACCAAGCCCGTTTCGCGCAACCCGCAGCCCACCGGTTGCCACCACGTTGCTACCACGTTGCTACTATTCCCAGCCATGATTGCTCCGCCTGTCGATCTCCCGAACGCCCTTGCCGAAGCCGTATCCGCGTACGAAGCGAGCGGCAATATGGGTGGGCTGATGCAACGCTTGCACGAACTCCGCGATGGCGTGACAGCTGACGCCCTCGTGGCGGCCGCCGAACGGTACCTCCATATGCCCGAGGTCGCGGGGCCGCTGTACGAGCGCGTTGTCGACGATCAGCCCCACAACGCGCGCGCGCTCGTGATCCTGGCCAATGCCTTGTGGCTCTCTGGACGTGGCCCCGACGTGGTGGGTGAATTGGCCAGTCGTGCGATCGCCGCTGACCCTGCGAACCGCGGCGCGTGGCACATGTGGGCACTCACCGAAGGCAATCAGCGGGACCGCACCATTCGCTGGTTGCAAGTCACCCACCGCTTCCCCGACGATCAGCTCGCGAAAGCGGCGCTCGCGGACAACGCCTCCGGTCTCGCATCGGCAGAGCACGATCGCGAAGCGCTCAACCTCGCGATTACCACATACGAAGA
>JAYTTR010000149.1:0-2401 GCA_043744935.1 Gemmatimonadaceae bacterium | reverse complement strand
GTGAATGAAACAGAATGTCGAGTGGTTGTTCACCGAAATCCGCCACCATGCGATCCGCAACGCCCTGGATGGAGAAATCAGCGACATCCTTGTAGCGTTTCGACTCGCGCACATCGGTTGGCGCGTCGCTCAGCACATCATACGCCGCATCGAGTGGGTAAATGCGTTCGAAATTCAGCAAGGATCCGTCCGCTAGCAAACGGGATTCATCCATCTTGCCGCGTTCAAGCAGATTCAAAAAGATGTTCAGTGCTGGAGGCCATGTGGCAACACACACGGTGGCACCAGCTTCGGCAAAGGCTTTGGCAACAGCAAAACCAAACCCGCCGTCATCAGCAACGCCGGCCACGAGGGCCCGCTTGCCGGTAAGGTCGATAGGTAGCATGCGGGAAATGTATGATGATAGGCACGTCAGGAGTTAGTGTGCCGCTCGTTCCAACCGGTTGCGAACGCCGATCCACGCGTCGGTATCCGGCGGACGCTCGATGACAATGAGCGATGATCCAGCGTCGTCCGCGTCATGAAGTGCCGCGTACAGGTGACGCGCGTAGTCGTCCGCATCGAGTGGCATACGGACGGTAATCTGATGTCCCGCGGCTGGCAGTGTAATACCAAGCAGCAGCGCTGTGACGCGTGAAGGAGACGCGGCATTCGCGCGTCGCACGAGAGCCTCCGACACCTCGGAAACATCTGACGCATCACAGAGCCACACCTCCGCGCGCGGCGCATAATGCCGATCAGCCGCACCAGGCGAGCGTTGCGCTTCGGTAACGCCGTGCGCGGCGACGGTGGTCGCGGAGTGATCGCGTATCGGGTGGCCCAACAGCGCGGCAAGCTGCGCGCGAGAAATCATGCCCGGTCGGAGCATCGTTGGCGTGTCGCCGCTTAAATCGAGCACTGTACTTTCAATGCCGACGTCACACACGCCGCCATCGAGAATGAGGTCAACGCGATCACCAAGCGATGTCATCACATGCTGCGCAGTCGTCGGCGAAATTTCAGTGAAACGATTGGCGCTGGGTGCTGCTATTGGAAAACCCGTTGCACGTAACAGCGCGAGGGCAACGGGATGGTTGGGTACGCGGACTCCGACCGCCGAGAGCCCAGCGGTTGCGACGTCGGGAATGTTGTCGCGCTTTGGCAAAACAAGCGTGAGTGGACCAGGCCAAAACGCGACGGCAAGGCGTTCCGCCGTATCGGGCCACGATGTGACAAGGTCGCGCGCCGCGGCAATCGACGCGACGTGCGCGATGACGGGATTCCACGCTGGCCGCCCTTTCGCAACGTAAATCCGTCGCACCGCGTCTGCGTCGAGCGCGTTCGCGCCCAATCCGTACACGGTCTCCGTTGGAAATGCGACGAGTCCGCCATCGAGCAGGACACGCGCGGCGCGAGCGATGCGATCTGGCTCGGGGTGTTGTGCGTCAATACGTAGCAAAACTCCTGATTCGTGCATTCATGAAAGTTAACGTCGCGCGTCGTGCTAATGTCGTGCGTTGATGGTACGTCGGGCCATCGCGTCCACTTCCGACGGGGCGAACACTTTGAGGAAGCGAGGGATCTTCCCGTGCCACGTCATTGCGACATCGCGATCACGACGTGCGACGGCGCGAAGAACGATGCGACAGCAGCTTGGGAACGCCAGTCAATCCGGTCAAACTCGAAATTGCAACGACCCGACCGCGTGATTGCTTCAGAAACGGCAACGCGTACGCGGTGCTCCGCACGCTACCCAAATAGTTGACGCGCCTCAGCGCCTCGAAAAGCGAAAGGTCGGTTATTTTATCGAAGCGACCACTCGCGCCGATGCCGGCGTTGTTCACGAGCACATCCATGCGGCCAACGTGCGCAACGGTCACTTCAATCATCGCTTTACATGACGCCTCCACGCTGACATCGGTGGGTACGGCCAAGGCGTCGACGCCTATTCCGTGAGAGGCGCCCGTTACACGTACCACGAGTTGATCGAACGCCCTGCTCATTGGCGTCTCACGCGCGACCCGATCGGTTGATATCGCCAAAGGGTTCATCATGCGTTGATGCCTGGTCAAACGGCGCATCGAGAATGCGCAACGCACGCGACGACTCGGCGCGCCGTACAGCCAGGCGTAGCGCCTCCCTTGCAGCGTCGTCGCGCAACACCACCGCCGCGATGCCGTGCGTTTCGAGCACGCGGCGCGCAACCTGCGCTTCCATCTCGCTGACGAAATCTCGGATGATCACCATCGCTTCGGCCATGTCGCGAACATACGCTGTCGATCACGGCGCGACGAGGGGTGTACATTTGCACCATGCCTCCTTCCTTCGGCATTTTCGTGCTCGCCGAACTCCCTGGAGAAGCGGGCATCATCGTGCGCGACATCCAGCAGCGTTACGATCCAAAGCTGGCCCGCCTCACCCC